>NZ_JACHVB010000017.1 GCF_014230085.1 Ruficoccus amylovorans
TGGCGTGACCTCCTAGAATCGTACCATTGCGTTTGAGACCCTGGCGGGTAGAACCCGACCAGAAGTATGAAACGAAAGAGATACACCGAAGAGCAAATCGTGGCGCTCCTGCGCGAGGCAGACGAAGGCCGCAGCGTGGACGATGTTTGCCGCGAGCACAATGTGAGCAAAGCGAGCTTCCATCGTTGGAAGAGCAAGTACGGACAGATGGAGCTGCGCGATGTGAAGCGTCTGAAGGAGCTTGAGCGCGAGAACGCCGAGCTGAAGAAACTGGTGGCCGACCAGCTTTTGAACATCAAAGTACTGGAGCAGGTAAACGCAAAAAAATGGTAAGCCCGGGGCACAAGCGCGAAGCGGTGCGCGAGGTGGCCGAGTCGGGAACGTGCTCGTTACGGGCCGCCTGTCGGTATCTTCGTCTGCACTGGTCGAGCTTCTGCTACCGGGCTAAAACCGCCACCGACAAGATGGTTCGCCTCGTGCGTGCGATCATCGCGGTGAGCCGGACCAACCCGCGCTACGGTTATCGTCGCGTACGAGCGCTGCTGGCCAACGAAGGCTGGCAGGTCAGCCGCAAGCTGGTACAAAAGGTACGCCGGGCTGAAGGGCTGGGCGTGAAGCCGCCGCGCCCCCGGCAACGGCGTCAGGGCAAGTCCACCGGCAAGATCCCGACCGCGGCGACGCATCCGCGGCACGTGTGGAGTTGGGACTTCGTGGCGGATCGCACCGACAATGGAGCGCCTCTGCGGGTGCTCAGTCTGATCGACGAGTTTACCCGCCAGTGCATCAGCCTGACGGTGGCTCGCGGGCTGAAGTCAGCCGACATCGTCGCGGCCTTGGACAAAGCCATCGCCAAGCACGGTGCTCCCGAGCACATCCGTTCCGACAACGGGCCGGAGTTTATCGCTACGGCGACCAAGGACTACCTGGAATCCAAACGCATCAAAACCCTCTACATCGAGCCGGGCTCGCCCTGGCAAAACCCTCACGTGGAGAGCTTCCACAACCGCCTGCAGGACGAGTGCCTCAAGCAGGAGTGGTTCCTCTCCCTGACCGAAGCGCGCGTCGTCATCGAAAACTGGCGACGCAAATACAACAGCCAGCATCCGCACAGCCGTTTGGGCTTTATATCCCCCGACGCCTTTGCCAAACTCTGGCATCAAACCAAGGCAGTGCTTGGCTCCGTTCGCCCTACGGGCTCACTGCACCAAGCACTCCCGCAAACCATAACCCAACCAACATAATCCTACCCAGCCAGCGTCTCATCGCTCTGGTACGAAAAGTGGGGGCCGACCAGACCAAATGCATGAAAAACATGCCCAGCATCAGGCACAGGGAAAAGCGTGGCGCATCCTCATTGAAAAACAACCGGGACAGGTTGGCATGATGCACCACTAAAAGCATTAACACCCATGAGAGAACTTTCTTGAACCAGTCCAGGTAGCCGGGCAGCAGCCCGCTTAGCTCCATCAGGCTCAGTGCCAGCACCGAGAAAAACAGGGCAATCTCCACCCGGTGTTCAAACCACGCCAGCCCGAGATGAGAAATGTTTGTCTCGGCCACATGGGAAAAAGCAGCCTTCACATCCACCTTGCTCTCGTCGTTGGCCAGCAGGTTACGTTTGATATGTACATTGCTCACACCACGGTGAGAGTCCCGAACAATGGTTTTTGCCAGCCGCAGGACATGCGGACTCTCGTGCCGGTGAAATCGGTGCCGTGAGGCCAGGAAGATCGGCGAGAGTACCAGCAAGACTACGCTGCCCGAAAGCACCAGCACCCACATCACCGAAAGCCAGTTGATCGGCTGGTTTTGGTAGATATAGCTTCTTGCCAGCAGCTCGAGCGTCACCTCGTCATCGCAGTCCGCGCTTCGCAGGGCATCCAGCGTCAGCTCAAGATTAACCGCATCTTCCAGCCGGTCGAACCGCCAGACCAGAAGCGGGTCGGCTTCCTTGATGGAGACGTGCTCAAGCAAAGCCGGATCGATGGCAGCCTCCAGCACCGACTCGGTGATTTCAGTAATCAGGCATTTGGGAATCTCCTGCTCGATTTCCACCCCATAGACTTCGGTCACATTATCTTGCAGGTCGATGCCCATCCGGATCACGGTTTTATTATCCACGATCGTTTCGGAGATATTCGTTTTCACCGCCTCCCGGGCTGTCTGCGTCTGCTGCTCTTCAATGGCCGCCAGGCTTTCCGCATCGTGGAGGCTTTCGGCTTCGATCGCGATCCGTGACTCTTGAATATCCGCCAGACTGTATGTACCAGGAATCGAATACAGCAGCTTTTCCTCTTCCAGATAACCCAGACTGCCGATGCTAAACCGGGCATAGCCCTCTGTGTCCACCTCATGGGGACTGAGTGAACGCAAGAGTTCCAGGCTATCTGCGACCGGCGCATCATACTCGATGTGGAAAATGATAGCCTCTTTGTCTGTCCGCTCCGTGTTTCGGATTTGGTGGCTGACATACGTCCATCCCCGCTCGACGGTAACTTCGGTTCGGACCTCAAAGCCATCCGCATCCACGGTAAAGCTATCGCTTGCCGCAGATGATCCCCCGCTGCTTTCGCTCGTGGGCACAGCAACGTCCGGAGACTTGAGATTCATCCGCAGGAGCTTCGGTCTCTGACTCTGTCTCAGTGACAGCAGGCGCATAACTGGTGCTGCTTCCCGAGCTTCGATGCGAGTCCACCTGCACGTTCTTGAGCGTGGCATCGCTCAGGTCGCAATCGCAGGTTTTGGTGACTGAGTTCCAAGCATACACCGCCCCCGTGTAGGTATCGGTTCGACAAGCCGTCCCCGGAGAAATCGTCGGATTATTTGGGCAGGACAACTGTGTCTGGTCGTATGTTTCGTAGAACCCGCAGGTAAACGCGGTTCCATTCAACGAGCCGTTATAAATATACAAATCGGTTCCCGGATAAAGGAAATCCTCATCGGTTAGCCCGTCGCAGTCATTGTCGTATCCGTTACAGATTTCAGAATGATTGTTGGCCAAAACCTGCATCGACCAATAGCTCGCCTGATCGCTGGCATCAATCGTTTTGACCTGTGCGACCATGCAGGCATCCGGGAGGCTCAAGTTTGACGAGCGGGCATTGCCAAGTTCGTCGGACTGGGCTTCAGCGCCAGACACGAACAGGTTCGGATTCAGAACGGTTCCTGCTCTTACCCCGTAGGTTAAAAGCACATCGGGAGATTCCGCGTCAGTTCCCTCTGACCAGTTGAGGAATAGATATCCATTAGAATAATTAGCCTCAATGATCGCCGGAGCAAGCGGATGTGCATCTACACCCGCATAGTCAGCCAAGGTGCTGGAGTACAGCTGCGTGGTGGCCCCGCCAGTGCCTTGTCCTGTTGGTCGGCCCCCACTTTTCGTACCAGAGCGATGAGACGCTGGCTGGGTAGGATTATGTTGGTTGGGTTATGGTTTGCGGGAGTGCTTGGTGCAGTGAGCCCGTAGGGCGAACGGAGCCAAGCACTGCCTTGGTTTGATGCCAGAGTTTGGCAAAGGCGTCGGGGGATATAAAGCCCAAACGGCTGTGCGGATGCTGGCTGTTGTATTTGCGTCGCCAGTTTTCGATGACGACGCGCGCTTCGGTCAGGGAGAGGAACCACTCCTGCTTGAGGCACTCGTCCTGCAGGCGGTTGTGGAAGCTCTCCACGTGAGGGTTTTGCCAGGGCGAGCCCGGCTCGATGTAGAGGGTTTTGATGCGTTTGGATTCCAGGTAGTCCTTGGTCGCCGTAGCGATAAACTCCGGCCCGTTGTCGGAACGGATGTGCTCGGGAGCACCGTGCTTGGCGATGGCTTTGTCCAAGGCCGCGACGATGTCGGCTGACTTCAGCCCGCGAGCCACCGTCAGGCTGATGCACTGGCGGGTAAACTCGTCGATCAGACTGAGCACCCGCAGAGGCGCTCCATTGTCGGTGCGATCCGCCACGAAGTCCCAACTCCACACGTGCCGCGGATGCGTCGCCGCGGTCGGGATCTTGCCGGTGGACTTGCCCTGACGCCGTTGCCGGGGGCGCGGCGGCTTCACGCCCAGCCCTTCAGCCCGGCGTACCTTTTGTACCAGCTTGCGGCTGACCTGCCAGCCTTCGTTGGCCAGCAGCGCTCGTACGCGACGATAACCGTAGCGCGGGTTGGTCCGGCTCACCGCGATGATCGCACGCACGAGGCGAACCATCTTGTCGGTGGCGGTTTTAGCCCGGTAGCAGAAGCTCGACCAGTGCAGACGAAGATACCGACAGGCGGCCCGTAACGAGCACGTTCCCGACTCGGCCACCTCGCGCACCGCTTCGCGCTTGTGCCCCGGGCTTACCATTTTTTTGCGTTTACCTGCTCCAGTACTTTGATGTTCAAAAGCTGGTCGGCCACCAGTTTCTTCAGCTCGGCGTTCTCGCGCTCAAGCTCCTTCAGACGCTTCACATCGCGCAGCTCCATCTGTCCGTACTTGCTCTTCCAACGATGGAAGCTCGCTTTGCTCACATTGTGCTCGCGGCAAACATCGTCCACGCTGCGGCCTTCGTCTGCCTCGCGCAGGAGCGCCACGATTTGCTCTTCGGTGTATCTCTTTCGTTTCATACTTCTGGTCGGGTTCTACCCGCCAGGGTCTCAAACGCAATGGTACGATTCTAGGAGGTCACGCCA
>NZ_JACHVB010000018.1 GCF_014230085.1 Ruficoccus amylovorans
TGGCGTGACCTCCTAGAATCGTACCATTGCGTTTGAGACCCTGGCGGGTAGAACCCGACCAGAAGTATGAAACGAAAGAGATACACCGAAGAGCAAATCGTGGCGCTCCTGCGCGAGGCAGACGAAGGCCGCAGCGTGGACGATGTTTGCCGCGAGCACAATGTGAGCAAAGCGAGCTTCCATCGTTGGAAGAGCAAGTACGGACAGATGGAGCTGCGCGATGTGAAGCGTCTGAAGGAGCTTGAGCGCGAGAACGCCGAGCTGAAGAAACTGGTGGCCGACCAGCTTTTGAACATCAAAGTACTGGAGCAGGTAAACGCAAAAAAATGGTAAGCCCGGGGCACAAGCGCGAAGCGGTGCGCGAGGTGGCCGAGTCGGGAACGTGCTCGTTACGGGCCGCCTGTCGGTATCTTCGTCTGCACTGGTCGAGCTTCTGCTACCGGGCTAAAACCGCCACCGACAAGATGGTTCGCCTCGTGCGTGCGATCATCGCGGTGAGCCGGACCAACCCGCGCTACGGTTATCGTCGCGTACGAGCGCTGCTGGCCAACGAAGGCTGGCAGGTCAGCCGCAAGCTGGTACAAAAGGTACGCCGGGCTGAAGGGCTGGGCGTGAAGCCGCCGCGCCCCCGGCAACGGCGTCAGGGCAAGTCCACCGGCAAGATCCCGACCGCGGCGACGCATCCGCGGCACGTGTGGAGTTGGGACTTCGTGGCGGATCGCACCGACAATGGAGCGCCTCTGCGGGTGCTCAGTCTGATCGACGAGTTTACCCGCCAGTGCATCAGCCTGACGGTGGCTCGCGGGCTGAAGTCAGCCGACATCGTCGCGGCCTTGGACAAAGCCATCGCCAAGCACGGTGCTCCCGAGCACATCCGTTCCGACAACGGGCCGGAGTTTATCGCTACGGCGACCAAGGACTACCTGGAATCCAAACGCATCAAAACCCTCTACATCGAGCCGGGCTCGCCCTGGCAAAACCCTCACGTGGAGAGCTTCCACAACCGCCTGCAGGACGAGTGCCTCAAGCAGGAGTGGTTCCTCTCCCTGACCGAAGCGCGCGTCGTCATCGAAAACTGGCGACGCAAATACAACAGCCAGCATCCGCACAGCCGTTTGGGCTTTATATCCCCCGACGCCTTTGCCAAACTCTGGCATCAAACCAAGGCAGTGCTTGGCTCCGTTCGCCCTACGGGCTCACTGCACCAAGCACTCCCGCAAACCATAACCCAACCAACATAATCCTACCCAGCCAGCGTCTCATCGCTCTGGTACGAAAAGTGGGGGCCGACCAGCTCTGTTTAACGAGCGTGCTAAGCTTGGAGAGTGCAGCCTTCCGCGTTCTCTTCTGCTCAAGCAGTTGTTGCCTCTGCTTTTGCAGCTTCTTCTTCTCTTGTGCGATACGTTTCAGTTCCTTGTCGATGTCCATTTTCTATTCAGTGATTATGATTCGATACGAATGTTGAAAATCGCTTCCCAGCCGCCATCTTCCCTGCGGTAAGCGAAGGGATTGCCGGTGATGCCAAAGAAGGCTCTCAGACGTGAAGCTAAGCGTCCCTTGCGTTTCTTGTTACGATGATCGGCATGCTGGCTTCTCCACGTAAATACGCCCATCTCCTCGGCAAAGTGGTAGAGCAATTGCCACTGCTCGTCTGGGGTGAGAGTGTTCCGGTTCACCATCCCCATGTCCTGAAAGGTGTAAGTTTCCCGGACCGAGCCAATAGAAGCCATCACCGTATGACCGTCCCGAAACACCAGAGAAAGATCGTGCCAATCCGCGCCCGACGGTGTCGGAAAAGTGGCCCCCAGCACGGTTGCCCCACCGACGAGCTCCTTTACATTTTGCCAGCGTACCCCTCCGGCTTCGGTCAGAACGGGTTCGTGACCGTTCATTTCCGTGACCTCCTCCAACGGAAGGACTTGTCGCTCCATTCGTGAGAGCAATGACGCGCAATGCCCGCCCATGTAATGACGACTGGTTGGTGTCACCAGAACGAAGCGGTGAATTTCCTCAACGATCAGCAATTGGAGGACTCGCTTCATGGCACACGCATCCTTGACTCGCGTAAACATGACCGGTGTCACTGTCGGTGTTCCCGGAACTTGACCCAAACGCCATACATCATTCGCGATAGAGTTGATCTGCGGATGCAGCCCCAGACAACGGGCGATGGCCGGAAGCAGTATCTGCGGATTGATCGTGTAACGTACCAACTCCTCGCGACTGTAGAACTTCGTCGTGCAAAAATGCTCGTCGCACAAGGCGGCGTAGGTGCCGTCCTCTTCCGGCACATCCGCGATCCGGTATTTGCAGTAATGCCCTTCACGCGTTCGCTCACAGGCGATAGACTTCGTCAGGCCCGAACAAGGCATCAGATACGGGTGTATATGCTCGTAACTCTCGCCCAGGTAGCGTTGTAACGCGGCGTCCCGAGCCCCGAAACCGATCTCCTCAACCGACCGCCAGAACATGCTCGCACTGCTCATGCCCCTTCACGCGGTCTCGAACTACAAATTCGCGGCGATTCAGCCACTTTTCCAATATAGGGCCGTCACCGTCTCGGGTGTATAGCGCCACGTTGGACGGCTTCAGTGTTAGCGTGCGCTCTTTAGACTGCCCGGAATAACGCAGCTTGAAGGTCGCTTTTAACAAACGGGCACCCGGAGGAATGTACTCCCGGTGCTGCTTCATTGAGGCAAAGACATCATACGCCTTATGGGTGATGACCTCCTCAAAATTTCCATCAATAACATAGCTCAATTCGCTCAGACGGACTGATTCGATTTCAGGGACGTCGCCCGTAAACAACGCCGTCGCACCGTCGCGTAATAAAGGTTCAAGTGTGTATTTGCTGCGACCCGGGAAATAGTTCTCCCGACCAAAGAGATAAAAACCAAACAGCTTGCGGTAGTGCTCGCGCTGCGTAGGCGTCTGCGCATTGACGCACAATTCATTCGTCAAGGCATCGTAGATGATCAAGTCATAGCGCTCGGGCTGAAAACCGATTGTGCCCATCCGCCCCTCCTCCCACGTTGCCTGCCGTTTGTAGCGCTCGCCATGGCTAACGAGGAACCAGTGTTCGTTGGGCAGCGGACGATGACTGATGCGGCAGCCATAGCCCCAATCCTTCTTTTTAAAGTGGTAAGAAAGACTCTGCTCCAACTGACGAATTCCCTCCGCATTCAGAGAAAAATCAGACGAAGCGTCGCCCTCCGTGCTAAAGTACTCGAATGCGCGCTTGCGATCACAAGACTGGTGTTGATGAATCCACTTGAGTGCCTTCGGAGCCGTCATCCACAGGCTAAGCGCAAGTTCCAGCAACGTTGAGTTCGGCTCAGGCTGCACTTGCTCCGAGGAGGCAACAATTTCCAGTAGCTCCGTATTTTCCTCCACTGCTACTTCGTGAACGGCGTAGAGGGCACCCGACACCTCGGACGGAATATCCGACTCTGGAGTCATCAGAACGTCCGACAGATACGTCAACTCAACTGGACCGGCCCGGTTATTCAGGCATGTCACATCGAACCCACCGCCATGAAAATACGACTGATAAGGCGTCAGAAATCGACGGAGCAATTCGGGCCTAATCGACGCCAAGACCTCGGGACGAGGGAAACGATAACGATGTCGAGATGGCATGGGTAAGTAAAAACATAGGTAAGCGAAGCAATACTTCACTCACGCATCCATATATCTGGGACCCACTGGTCGTTGTCATCGCAATCGCTGACCCCAACCACCCATTCAATCAGCTTCGAAAATTCGGGCGTTTTTAGTATGGCAACCAATGTGTGCTTCCCCGCCCCTAGCTGAACATCGATAGATTGGTTGTTGGGGACCCGGTGGGGAGATGGAGCCATTCTACCGCACTCACGTCCAAACACATACTCCCCGTTCAGGAAAACTCGGCAATTTTCGTGTGTGTTAAATACTACCCGAGCATGTGTGGGACGTTCCAGTCGGAAGCTGAATTCAACAACAACCGCTTCCTTATCGAAATTCGAAGAGTCTAAACTCACATGTGTCCCACTAAAGCGGATAGCCTTCATGCTAGGCATGACCAGTCCATAATCCTTCCCTGTCTGCCACCCATGTCCGAACCAATCCACGTCCACACATCCGATGCGAGCGGGAACAGACATATCTTTTGGCAATGAGTGAGCAATAGCACGAACGGGAGGCTCACCGTTTATTCGTTCGCGAAGGTCAATGACCATCTCAGTAAAAGCGTCCAGCGAATCAGGCGGGGTAATCCCGGTAATCTCTTGGCTCAGCACCAGATTTCGTCCGATGGGACGCAGCCACTCTTCCCCGATGGCACTCGGATTCATAATCCCAAGCAGGGCGCCTACTGTTGCCGCTGTGCAATCAGTATCTTTCCCACAGTTGGCGGCAGTACAGATGCTTCGACCAAAATCTCCGTTTCCGTCCAAGAGAGCAAGGAAAACGAAGGCCAGGTTTTCAATCACGTTGGTGAAATTTTCATGGCCATAGCGCTGAAGGATTTTTGTCCTCACCTGACGCCAATCGCCACTGGCTAAGAACCAGCGTTGAGTGTCCTCAATAGCCGAACGGAGCTGAGAATCTTCTGGAATATGCTCAAAGCCGATTTCGATGACGCGGTGAATGTCGCTCTCGACAAAGGCCGTGGTCGGCCCCCACTTTTCGTACCAGAGCGATGAGACGCTGGCTGGGTAGGATTATGTTGGTTGGGTTATGGTTTGCGGGAGTGCTTGGTGCAGTGAGCCCGTAGGGCGAACGGAGCCAAGCACTGCCTTGGTTTGATGCCAGAGTTTGGCAAAGGCGTCGGGGGATATAAAGCCCAAACGGCTGTGCGGATGCTGGCTGTTGTATTTGCGTCGCCAGTTTTCGATGACGACGCGCGCTTCGGTCAGGGAGAGGAACCACTCCTGCTTGAGGCACTCGTCCTGCAGGCGGTTGTGGAAGCTCTCCACGTGAGGGTTTTGCCAGGGCGAGCCCGGCTCGATGTAGAGGGTTTTGATGCGTTTGGATTCCAGGTAGTCCTTGGTCGCCGTAGCGATAAACTCCGGCCCGTTGTCGGAACGGATGTGCTCGGGAGCACCGTGCTTGGCGATGGCTTTGTCCAAGGCCGCGACGATGTCGGCTGACTTCAGCCCGCGAGCCACCGTCAGGCTGATGCACTGGCGGGTAAACTCGTCGATCAGACTGAGCACCCGCAGAGGCGCTCCATTGTCGGTGCGATCCGCCACGAAGTCCCAACTCCACACGTGCCGCGGATGCGTCGCCGCGGTCGGGATCTTGCCGGTGGACTTGCCCTGACGCCGTTGCCGGGGGCGCGGCGGCTTCACGCCCAGCCCTTCAGCCCGGCGTACCTTTTGTACCAGCTTGCGGCTGACCTGCCAGCCTTCGTTGGCCAGCAGCGCTCGTACGCGACGATAACCGTAGCGCGGGTTGGTCCGGCTCACCGCGATGATCGCACGCACGAGGCGAACCATCTTGTCGGTGGCGGTTTTAGCCCGGTAGCAGAAGCTCGACCAGTGCAGACGAAGATACCGACAGGCGGCCCGTAACGAGCACGTTCCCGACTCGGCCACCTCGCGCACCGCTTCGCGCTTGTGCCCCGGGCTTACCATTTTTTTGCGTTTACCTGCTCCAGTACTTTGATGTTCAAAAGCTGGTCGGCCACCAGTTTCTTCAGCTCGGCGTTCTCGCGCTCAAGCTCCTTCAGACGCTTCACATCGCGCAGCTCCATCTGTCCGTACTTGCTCTTCCAACGATGGAAGCTCGCTTTGCTCACATTGTGCTCGCGGCAAACATCGTCCACGCTGCGGCCTTCGTCTGCCTCGCGCAGGAGCGCCACGATTTGCTCTTCGGTGTATCTCTTTCGTTTCATACTTCTGGTCGGGTTCTACCCGCCAGGGTCTCAAACGCAATGGTACGATTCTAGGAGGTCACGCCA
>NZ_JACHVB010000019.1 GCF_014230085.1 Ruficoccus amylovorans
TGGCGTGACCTCCTAGAATCGTACCATTGCGTTTGAGACCCTGGCGGGTAGAACCCGACCAGAAGTATGAAACGAAAGAGATACACCGAAGAGCAAATCGTGGCGCTCCTGCGCGAGGCAGACGAAGGCCGCAGCGTGGACGATGTTTGCCGCGAGCACAATGTGAGCAAAGCGAGCTTCCATCGTTGGAAGAGCAAGTACGGACAGATGGAGCTGCGCGATGTGAAGCGTCTGAAGGAGCTTGAGCGCGAGAACGCCGAGCTGAAGAAACTGGTGGCCGACCAGCTTTTGAACATCAAAGTACTGGAGCAGGTAAACGCAAAAAAATGGTAAGCCCGGGGCACAAGCGCGAAGCGGTGCGCGAGGTGGCCGAGTCGGGAACGTGCTCGTTACGGGCCGCCTGTCGGTATCTTCGTCTGCACTGGTCGAGCTTCTGCTACCGGGCTAAAACCGCCACCGACAAGATGGTTCGCCTCGTGCGTGCGATCATCGCGGTGAGCCGGACCAACCCGCGCTACGGTTATCGTCGCGTACGAGCGCTGCTGGCCAACGAAGGCTGGCAGGTCAGCCGCAAGCTGGTACAAAAGGTACGCCGGGCTGAAGGGCTGGGCGTGAAGCCGCCGCGCCCCCGGCAACGGCGTCAGGGCAAGTCCACCGGCAAGATCCCGACCGCGGCGACGCATCCGCGGCACGTGTGGAGTTGGGACTTCGTGGCGGATCGCACCGACAATGGAGCGCCTCTGCGGGTGCTCAGTCTGATCGACGAGTTTACCCGCCAGTGCATCAGCCTGACGGTGGCTCGCGGGCTGAAGTCAGCCGACATCGTCGCGGCCTTGGACAAAGCCATCGCCAAGCACGGTGCTCCCGAGCACATCCGTTCCGACAACGGGCCGGAGTTTATCGCTACGGCGACCAAGGACTACCTGGAATCCAAACGCATCAAAACCCTCTACATCGAGCCGGGCTCGCCCTGGCAAAACCCTCACGTGGAGAGCTTCCACAACCGCCTGCAGGACGAGTGCCTCAAGCAGGAGTGGTTCCTCTCCCTGACCGAAGCGCGCGTCGTCATCGAAAACTGGCGACGCAAATACAACAGCCAGCATCCGCACAGCCGTTTGGGCTTTATATCCCCCGACGCCTTTGCCAAACTCTGGCATCAAACCAAGGCAGTGCTTGGCTCCGTTCGCCCTACGGGCTCACTGCACCAAGCACTCCCGCAAACCATAACCCAACCAACATAATCCTACCCAGCCAGCGTCTCATCGCTCTGGTACGAAAAGTGGGGGCCGACCACAAGCGACAGCATTAGGTTCGATTTGCGCGGCTCAGCACTGTTCGCTCAAGACGTTTTCTCAGATGAAGAAATACGTGCTTTCGATAACTCAGTTCGATCACCTCGATGTAGCGTTTGCCGGTGCTCGTGCTGAAGAAGTCGTGGAGTCAATAAGGCGAATCAGGTGGAATGATCCGCAGCGGAACTTATCGATTCGTAAGCGGCTAAACGAATCCTACGCCGACAATAAGCTAGTCGGACTGATTCAGGAAGTTTTCGCCTTTATGGTCGAGCGACCGTCGCAAACTCCAGAACCCGAATTTACCATTGCTGCTGTTTGCGAGGAAATCCTTCAATCTGAACGGACACTAAGGGATATTTGCCGGGGGTTCAGGATTTCTGGCGGAAATCTTCGCCAGATGTGCGAGAGTGTCAGTTGGATGGTAGACATTATGGGGGCAATTGCTGGAATCCTTCGACCTGAGCTTTCTGTGAATTTCGGTGAGGTATCTTCATGCCTTCGAAAGCGTGCACCGGTCTCGTGCCGACTTCTTGATGAATTGCCAGGCTACGTAAGTCGGGATGAAAGGATCCGCCTATTAAAGAGTGGAGTGAAAAATACTGAGCAAGTTTTAGAACGTACTCCCTCCGAGTTTGCTGGAATCATGAGCCCCACAAAGGCAGAGAGGATTCTGGATCACCTTACCTTGTCGCGAGAGAGAACACATGAATATTGGCATCGGGACCACAAGCGACGACTTGACAAGATGGGCGCTCAGTACGGACTGATAGACCGAATGTATACCGAAAATGGGACTGATCTTGAGGTCGTAATTGAGGAACTATTGAACACAGGTTTCGTCAATGTGACTGCGCAGAGAATCACTGATCAAAAGGCGGGCGAGCCGGATCTCCTCATTCATTTTAAGGACGGAATCAGCTTTTCCATTCAAGTCACGGCCAAAGAGTCCAATACGAAGTTCGTCGATTCAAAGAAATCAGGTGACATTATTCCTCAATCGGCAAGGTTCGGAGTGGAAGGCTTTATTTGTGTGGGGAGGCCAGACTTCGAGACGCTCGCTCGCGAGAATGCAGGTCCACTTGGAGCCAAATACAATTATAAACAAATCCCGGTCTTTGTTCTTTGTGAGCTTTACGTTCTTTACGCCGAGGACCGCTTTGATTCGGAGAAAATCACCAGAGTGATACGGGATGTCAGGGGTTACATAAATGTAAAACGCCTTTTCACTGAATTAAGCGTGGAGGATTAGGAAGATGTGCTGAATTTGTCTCAATGTCCACGCCTGGGCGGTACAGTTTTTAGGATCAGTAACTAGAACCCGCCGATTGACAGCGAGTTAGGCGATTGATACGAGTGCTGACTTGAATAGGCAGCTTACAACGTTTCTGGGCTTCATGGCGGGCTGGATTGGCCGTCGCCAGCAGTTGGTGATCGACTACCTGCTGGAGGAAAACCGTGTCCTGAAGGAGCAGTTCGACGCGACAGGCAAGAAGCTCCGCTTGACTAATGCCCAGCGCCGGAATCTGGCCATCAAGGGCCGAAAGCTCCGTTGGACGCAGTTGATGCAGTACGCCAACCTCGTGAAGCCCGAGACCCTTTATGCGTGGCACCGTCGGTTCGTGCAGCTCAAATACACGGCCAAAACGAAGGTAAAGACCGCCGGGCAGAGCCGCATGGCGGCGATCCGAGAGCTTTGCCTGAAATTCGCGGTCGAAAACACAGGGTGGGGCTATGGCCGGATTCAGGGTGCCCTCTCGAACATCGGCTATACGATCAGCCGAACCACGGTTGGGAACATCCTCCGGGCGGCAGGCATCGAGCCCTCCCCGGACCGGGGCAAGGAAAGCAACTGGAAACGCTTCATCCGAACGCACCTATCGGTCATCTCGGTCGCGGACTTCCTGACGACGGAGGTCTGGACCCTGCGCGGGTTGGTGCGTTACCACACGTTTTTCGTGATGAACCTTGCCCGGCGCGAGGTCCACATCGCCCACATCGACTGTCAGGTCAACGGCCAGGTGATGGCGCAAGTGGCCCGGAACCTGACCGACGCCGAAGACGGCTTTCTCAAGGGCATGGAGTATTTCATCTGCGACCACGACGCGCTTTACACCCACCAGTTCAGGAACACCCTCAAAAGTGCCGGAGTGGATGTCATCCAGACAAGCGTGGGCTATCCCGAGCAAAACGGTTACGCCGAGAGCTTCGTTTCCTCGATCAAACGGGAATGCCTGGACCGGCTGATCTTCTTCGGGGAGAAATCCCTGCGAAAAGCGGTCTCCGAGTTCGTAAAACATTACCACGGGGAACGAAACCACCAGGGTCTGAACAACCAGATCCCGTTCCCGCAAGCCCCACGGACAAAGGGTTGCGATGGCCTGATCGTAAAAAGTGAACGGCTAGGCGGGCTCCTGAACTACTACCACCGGGTGCCGGACCCCGATGAGCCCCCGGAAAACAGGGAGGAGGTGCCCGAAGCGGCCTGAAAACCCATTAGTTAACAACTTTGCGACCTTCGGAGATTGCGGAGAAAATCTTCAACTTTCCGAAGAGTGCCATGCTTGGGCAGCCAGGGTTTTAACCGGGCACCCTCAACCTACAACATAACCAACATAATCCTACCCAACCAGTGTCTCATTACGCTGGTACGAAAACAGGAGGCCGACCAATTTTGAAAGGAAAAACCATGTATATATGCATATTATCCGCGTGTCCTAGTTGTATACCGGGACTGGGGTGTCGCCGATTTGCTTCATGTAGGCGTAGAGGGCCTGTTTGCATTCGCGCATGGCCGCGCGGATGGCGGGGTCATCGGAGCTAGCTAGGTTGGTGGTTTCGCAGGGGTCGCGGTGCAGGGCGTAGAACTCGTTGGGCACGGTTTCTTTCAGATCGACCATGAGCTTCCACTCCTGCGTGCGCCAGGAGCGCATGTCGGCACCGGTCTGATTCCAGTCCCACATGCGGTACTGGCCGAAGATCGTGCGAAGCGGCCCGGCATCTGCGCCCGACAGCGGGGCGCGCAGGCTCTGCCCGCGGGGGGTGAACGACGGGTTGACTCCGGCGTAGTCGAGCAGTGTCGGCAGCCAGTCAAGCGAGGAGTTGGGGGACGTGATGTCCTGGCCCGCCTTGACCTTTTCGGGGAAGCGCACAAGGGCGGGCACACGCATGGATTCGTCGTAGAGGTTGGGGCGGTCGCCGCGGTTGTCGGTGAGTATCCACCAGCCGTTGCCCTTGTGCCAGATGCCGTGGTGGCCGAGGTTGTAGCCGTTGTCCGAGGTGAAAACAATCAGGGTGTCGTCGAGGATGCCCTGTGCTTCCAACTGCGCAAGCACGCGCCCAATGTTGCGGTCCACACTGTGGACGCTGGCCAGGTATTCGCGCGTCATGCGCTTGACGCGAGGGATGTCGAGTTTGGGGTAGTCCGGATTGGGGATTTGCGGGTCGATGTCCTTGAACAGATCCCAGTCCTCGGACTTGAGCGGATGCCAAGTGCGGTCGCCGTCTTCGGTGGATACGCCCTGATTGGCGTGCGGAGCCCAGAAGTGCAGGCTGAGAAAAAACGGCGAAGCCCGGTCGCGGCGGAGGAAGTCGATGGCGTAGTCGGCCAGTAGGTCCGAGGTGTAGCCGGGAACTCGGCTTCTGCGTCCGTCTTTTTCTATAACCGGGTCGCGAGAACTGAGCGGGCCGGAGTCGTCACCGATGAGGAAGCCGGTGAACTCGTTGTAGCCGTGCCTGGTGGGGTGAAATTTCTTTCCGTGGCCCAGATGCCATTTGCCGATGAGGGTCGTATCGTAACCGGCGGCTTTCAACTCGCTGGCAATGGAAGGCACCTGCGGATCGAGTCCAACCTCGGGATCCTGGCAGAGGAAGTCAGGGATGCCGACCTCCAGGCAATGGCGGCTGGTGAAAATACAGGCCCGGGAAGGGCTGCACACAGCCGAGGCACTGAAGTGCTGCCGCAGCAGAGTGCCCTCGCTTGCGAGGCGGTCGAGGTGAGGCGTGCGGGCGTCGGGATGGCCCGCGCTGCCCATCGCCCAGGCCCCCATGTCATCCGTTACAATGAAGAGGATGTTCGGGCGTTTTGTGATCGGGGCGGGCGCGGTGGCGGGTCTGCTCATGGAGCGGTGTTTTTAACCGGTTCATATCCCGTTATGCTCACGGGAATTTTCAGGTTTTCCAAGTAGTGGTATACTTTTGAAATACTTTGGCATGTTCAAGCAAAATATAAAGCAAGATTACCTCGTGAGAAGAAATTGGTAAAGATGGATACCCATCGTCGTAACCAATCGGGCTGGGGTCTTTTACCCCGGCTGGAGGCTTCGGTGGGCTGGCCAGACATCCGGTCGGCCGGAACTCTGAAGCGGTGGAAAAAGCTCAGTAAATCTCGGAAAGGCCGAGGTGTTGGCTCTCCTTTTCGGCGAGCGCATCGAGCTCTTTCTTAATGTCGGTGACGGAGCCGTGCTTACTCTCGCGAATGTGGGCTTCGAGCAGTTCGCGGGCCTTGGGGCCGTCCTTGGCCTGAATGGCTTCGAAGATCGCCCGGTGCTGGGCGTGGATGTGGCTGACGTTGGTTTCACCAAAGCGCGACACCCGGAAACTGAGCAGGCGCGTCAGCATGCGGTTATCACTTACGTTCTTGAGCAGCATGCGGTTGCCGGTCGCCCGGATAATTCCCAGGTGGAAGTCGTGGTCGGCCATATAGAGCGTGCTGATATTCTCCGGGCTGAGCCGTTTACTCTGGTTTTTGAGCAGTTCGGTGTCCAGCTCGCGCATGCGGTTGCAGGTCTCCTCCAGGCGGGCGATTTCCTGCGGGCTGATGTACTTGATCGCCTCGGCGACGGCGTAGCCTTCGAGTGCGACGCGGATCTCGAATAACTCCTCGATCTCGCGGGCTTCGGGGATGCGCACGACCGTCCCGAAACGCGCGAGCCGGCGGAACACGCCCATCTCGCAGAAGATGTGCAGGGCCTCGCGCACCGGGGTACGGCTGATGCCGATCTGTTGGGCGATGGCTTCTTCGGAGACGCGGTCTCCCCAGCCCAACTGGCCACTTTGGAGCATCTGGTGGATGTGCTCCATTGCTTCCTGTTTGAGATTCTTGGCAGGTTTCACACCTTATCGGTATACTTGAAATAGCCAGGCCCGCGAGGATATTTTATCCTGTCAGCGGAAAAGGGCAGTCAAAGCAAAGAAGCACCTGTGAAAGGGGAGCGTTATTACTCAGCGGTAAGGGCGAGGTTCTCGAAATCGACCCGGCCCGCGAATTTGCCGACGTTGAGGATGACCGAACTGACGACGCCTTCGGCTTTGCCGCTGGCTTTGAGGTGCCACTGGTCCGATCGGATGCTGGCCGGAAGCTTTCCCGTGCCGACGATGACGCGTACTTCGGTCGGTTCTCCTGTGGGGTTCAGGTCGATCTCGGCCCTCAGGGTCCAACTGCCGACGAAGCTCAGGCTGGTCGGTGTTTTCTGAGAGGCGCTGCCGAAGCGGACTTCCAGCTCTTCGTTGGAAGTGGTGCCGATGGAGATCAGGCTGTTGCCGAGCGGGTTGCAGAGGTTGAGCAGGGCGATGGCTTCGTTGCCGAGGTTGTCGGCGTTGTCTTCGCGTTCCCAGTCGATGGTATAGACGAGGGTGAGGGGCTCGACTTGCTGGATATTAAAAGGCTGGGCGAGTTGTCGGCGGATGCTGGCGTTGTCTTTACCCTCCCCGGATATCTGGATAAAGCGGCCCTGCCGGTTGGCGGCGAAGCCACCGCTGGCGTGGAGGGGCGTGTCAAGGATCTCGGCCTTGCGAGCCTGAATTTCCCAGGGGCCGTTCCAGCCCTTTCCGCCGTTGAGGGAGCCTTCCTTGACTGGGCCGGACGGGTAGTCCCAGCCTTCGCGGAAGATGAGACCGGGCTGGAGGCTAGCGGTGTCGTTGCGTATTTCGGCCTCGGCCGTCATGGCCTGCTTGAGCCTTTCGACGGACTCGTCCCAGGCGAGCTGGTCGCGCATGAGGTAGAAAACAAAGCCCTCGTCTTCGCCGAAAATGAGGTCGAGGTGGCCGTCGCCGTCGAGGTCGGTGGGGAAGGCGCTGAACTCGTGCTTCTTGACCATGATGGGCTCGCCGTCCTTGAAGGTAATCAGGCGGGCCGGTTCAAAGACCGGGTTGTCGTTGGTGCCGACATTGCGAAACCAGTACGGGGCTGAGCTGGGCGATTCGTCTGCTCCCTGGCGGAAGTACTTTTGCAGGCTGCTCTGGACGCCGCTAACTACGTCCCAGACGCCGTCTTCGTCCCAGTCGGCGACGGCGAACTTGAGGCGACCGGATAGACCGGCCGGGCCTGAGAGCACCATCGGCAAGCCGCCCTCGTAGGGGACTTCCACTATCTTCTCAATGTTGAGGCTTCCGTTTTCCTCGGGGACGGCGTAGGCGAGCTTGCGGTCCCAAGTCATGAACAGCAGGCAGTTGCGGTCGTCTCCGGCCAGGCCGTACTTGCCCTCGATGACGGCGGGGCGGCTGCGCCAGGCGATCGGCAGCGGCTTGCCCTCGTACATGAAGCGTTCGGGCTCCGTGACGTGGGGGGTGCCGTCGCCGCGGTAGAGGAAGAGCTTGGCCTCGTTGTCATTGGAGATGAGGTCGAGATGGCCGTCGCCGTCCCAGTCGAAAAGCTCAGGCTGGGTGTAGCTCCAGGCGTCCTCGTTGCTGCCCTGAAGGTTGCCGTCAAGAGGGCGGTGCCGGACCACGCCGGAATCGGTGTAGAAGAAGTCACAGGACTGGTAAACGAGCGGGTCTTCGGTGCCGCGCCACAGCGAGTAGAAGCCGGAACCATCGCCCAGGACGATGTCCGGGTAACCATCGTTATCCCAGTCGCCGCGGATGGGTACCCCGAGGGTGTCCCCGGCGACGAGCCCGCCACGGGTGAAGATGTTGCCCATCTCCTCGAACTCGCCCATGCGCTTGCCGCTGATGACGGTGAGCCGCCCGTTCGCGCCGGAGCCGACGACGATGTCGTCGTAGCCGTCGCCGTTCATATCGGCCAGGCCGATGACGTTGGGGAGGTTGACTGTTTCCAGCGGGGCGTTGCCCTTCATCAGGGAGACGGCCTTGCCGGTGCGCAGTTCGCCGTTGTCCTCGCCGCGCAGGGGGAGGGCGATGGACTTGTCAACACCAGTGAAGAGGGCGATGTACTGCTGGCCTTCGACATCGATGACCACGGGCGAGAGCTGCGCCCCGAAGTCCTGCAACTGCACCTTGTAATCGGTCTGACCGTAGCGGACGGGGAGGAACGCGCCGAACTCCAGCTCGTGCTGATCGTTGAGACTCCCTTTGGCCCACCACAGGTACTTGCGTACGGGCATGCCCATCCAGTTCCCGGCGATGTCGTAGCCGCGGAAGTTCTGGATGTCGGTGTCGGGCAGCGAACCCATGTTGGGGTGTTCGCTGCCCGACCAGGGCCCTTTTTCTTCCGGCCAGTCCGGGTATTGGTTAAAGCGCAGGGCCTTGTTGGGCAGGCCGCCGACGATCATGTCGGGGATGCTGTCGCCGGTCACGTCGGCGATCCATTTGCCGTTGGAGGGGATCTCTTCGGCCATCTTGATGGCGTAAGGCTCGGCAAAATCCGGCTGGCCGGGCTGGCCGACGTTGCGATAGTAATAGGGGCCATCTGATTTGAAGCGGATCAGGTCGAAAAGCCCGCTCTCGCGGGGGATCGTTTGGTAGCCGCCTGCCCCGATGGCCGCTGCCGGTCCGAGGTTTTCCTCATCGAAGGGGATGGCTTCGTAGAGTGGATAGCCGTCGGGGAGCGCGTAGGCTTTGCCGCTGCCGTCGTGTCCGGTGGCGCGGTAGAGGTTGACGCGGACGGGGAAGTACTCGCCGTGGGTGCCGATGAGGATGGCCGGGGCCTCATCCGGGCCAAACCACGGGATGAGCGAACGTCCGGTGAAGCCCACTGAGAGCGGGTGGATGGTGTCATCCTGGACGCGCAAAGGCGTCAGTTCGCGGTAGTCTTGGGCGGAGGCGGTGGCCAGTCCGGCTACCAACGTCAGCAGCGCGAGGCTGGCGGAAAAGAGCGACTGGTTTTTTGTCAGGGTCATCAGATTGGGTAAAATGGCGTGGACGTGAAGTAGGCTGGTTGCGGTATCAGCTTCCGGTGCCGGGGGAGTCGTCCTGCGTGCTCTCGTTTTTTCGGGCGAAGCAAGGCCCCAGCTGCATCGCGACCTGGAAGTACGTGCCCATAAAAATCACGCTGGGAATGTTGAAAAAAGAACCCGGATTTTTCATGCGGAGACGTCCGAAGGGAAGCGACTGGACGTGCATGAAGAATCGAAATCAGCCGGGGACGTTGAGGATTTTTACTTTCAGGTTGTCCCGGTTTTCCGCGTTCGGGTAGATCATGATGAGCATGCGCTTCATCGTGCTGGCCGAGAGGACGGAGGAGTAGAAGATCTTCCACTCCTCCTGCTCCTCGCGCTCGGCGATCATCAGCTTGAGCTGGGGCGCGTCGCCCTCGCGCAGGCGTACCAGCGCGGACTCGCCGGGCGATACCGGTACGATTTCCTCGCCGACCCTGGCCATGAGCGGGCGCGCCGTGTAGTTGATCATCCGCAGCGTGCCGTCGGGCATGCGGGCGTCGGAGACATCAATCAGGTTGGTCTGGAAAGAGTCGGCGTTGCCGCGCATGAGGATCAGCCCGCGCGCGACGTTGATATCAACCGGGACGCGCAGGAGATCGGATTCACGGATTTCCTCCAGCGTGGTCGGGTCGCTGCGGTAGAAGATGATTTCCTTGTCCGCCGGGACCGCGATCGTCGGGCTGCGCTGCCCGCTGCGCACGCGTACCCGGTTGAATTCCTCGCCCGAGCGGTACCATAGCGTGATGGGCTTGAGAAAGAGCTTGTCCCGCTTTTCGTTCAGGTTGTCATCGGTCTGGATGTAGGAACTGTTCGACTCATGCCAGTAGTAGAGCTGGACCTGGAGCGTCTGCGGTGGCGCGGGCGGCTGATTCTGTGCGTGAACGGCGGTGACTCCGGATAGTGCGGAGAGCAGGAGCGCGAAGCGCAGGCCGGGACGTGACATGAGGGGGTGCTGGGTGGGCATAGGGGAAGGTGTATTGAGAAAGTATGACAGATGCGACGTCGGGCCTAGACATCGTCCTGGCTGAGCCAGCGAAAGGACCGGATGACAAAGCGACGGCCAAAGGACTTGTTGTCCTCGTAGGTGGGGGGGAAGGCGGTGGCCTCGTCCTCGTCGGGGTAGAGGTAGTCGGGCACGCGCTGGACGACGGCCTCGCAGTAGGCGCGGGCGGTGACGCTCTGGCCGTTGAGGCCCCTGGTCTCGCCGCAGACGCGGATAATGAAGGTGTCGGAACGGGCATTGAGCATGTTTCCGACTTTGGAAAGCAGGTCGGCCTGGGAGAGATAGCCGGGGGTGTTAGCGCCAACGCTGCCGTAGAGGGCGTCGGCGTTGGGGTAGGTGGAAATCGGGTCTTGCGCACTGGCGTCGGCGGCGCTCACGCTTTGCTGGAATCCTTCGTTGATGGTGGAGGCATCGATAGCGGCCTGAAGCGCACCCATGAGTTGATGCGCGTCCGGCGCGTTGTCGTCGGACGAGCGGTTGACAAACTGCGCCAGCGAAGTGAACGGCCCCCGGTGCTTGACCTCCTTCACAATTTCCCGGCTCAGGAGAATAATTTCCTCGTCCGTGAGGCCACGAAAGCCCTCGTACGCGTCGGCGTCGGTTTCGTCGCTACCGTCGAAAACGCTGCCGAAGGCAAGGCCGGAGCGCAGGTACTGGGCGCGGTCGGGGATCAACTCCACGTCGCCGTCGTCTGTCTGCACGCTGGTGCCGAAGGTCGAGCCGAGGAGCATTTGCCAGGCTTTTTCGGAGGTGGAGTTGATGTTGAAAGTTCCTTGCTGGATGAGCTTGGCGGCGGCGTTGTCGTACGGGCGTTCGCTTGCGGTGTAGGCCGGAATTGTGTCGGCGTTGGGGTAGGAAATAAAGCGCGGGTCGTGCGGACCGTTCCCGCCGAAAAGGTCCGTCGAGGAGAAAAATCTGTCCCAGAGCGCATCGTTGAGTTTATAGGAATAGTCGTGGTGCGTGAAGCTGTTGCTGCTGACGGCATCGGTCCTCTCCAGCTCACCCTTGGGCAGGCGGGGGTCGGCGTAAGAGTTTCCAATGGCGTAGGCTGGGGTGATGTTTGTCGGGGTGAACTTGCCGGTGTTGTGGCCGTAGAAGCCGGCAATGTTCATGTGCATTAGGATGCCGACACCAGGCACAGGCGTGTTCGGGCGGGGGATATGAAAGAGGATCGTGCGTTCACCGCCGTCTGTGTAGGAGTAGCCGAAGCGCATGCGCTTGTTGCCAGCCCCAAAGACGGTTGGTGAGTAGTATAAGTCCGACTGGCTGTCGTTGATGTCATAACCCCGGCCGCGCATCTGGCCGATGTAGCTTTGGTTGACCGTCCTGATGTCGTCGGCGAGTGCCAGGTATTGCTGGAGCTTGGGGGCGCGCGGGTTGTAGTTGGCCAGCCAGCGGCGGCGGCGGTTCTGGTCGTCTGTGTTTTGGTCGTTGAAGGCTTGCTTCAGTTCGTAGATAAACGCGTAGGCGGGGAAGTCGTCGACCTGATCGATGGCGTACTCTCCGAGGATCGAGCCGTTGGGCATCAGGTCTGTGTCCGAAGCCGTGCGCACGGTCGGGCGGAAGGCGCGGGGACGTCCGTCGTCTTCGATAGCCCAGTTGCTGGTGTTGCTGGGGAAACTGTAGGCGAGACCGGCCCGGTTGAGCCCGGTTATGGTAATCAAGGTTTTGGTGGCATCCGTACTCATGTACCACCACTCGTTGAGAAAGTCTCCGCCCAAACCTGAGGTGTACTTCAAGCCCAGGTCAACGAGCCATGTGTCGATCGGATCAGAGCTGGTGACCTCGAAACGATAGGGGCTCAGGTAATCGCTCCCCGAGGGCGGGGACATGTCCAGGTAAAACCCGGCGCCGGGCCGGAAGCCTTCTTCAAGAATATTGGCCTGGGTGTTATTGCTGAAGGAGCTCAGGCCGGGGGCGGTGTACACTTTGACCTCGCCGGGCTGGAGTCCGGTAGATTCATCGACCATGTAGTACATGCGGAATTGTGACGCGCTGGAGCTTGTCAGCCTGGTGTTGCTGATGACGTAGCTTTTCGGGTTGCTTTCCGGAGCGATGGAACCGTCTTCTTTCCGGATGAGCATGGGCATGTGTTCCCAGTGGTCCGTGCCGTCCCAGCGGCCAACGGCGAATTCGAGATTCGAATTGTCGTAGCCACTCCACTGGGCGAATTTGTACTGGGCGGGTGCGAGGGCAATGTCGTAGGGGTTCCACAGGGCGATGACGGGATAGAAATACATACGAATGCCGTAGGTGCCGTCACCGTTGTCGATAAAGGCGGCGTCCATGTAGGTACCTAAGCGGACGGGGATCGGATACATGCCGGGGTGGTATTTGTCTTCGTTACCTTCGTTGGGGTAGTAGGGGCTGTGGCCGATAGTGGCCGAGCCGTCGGTAGCGGTTGTGACTTCGTTGGCCAGTCCGAGAAATGCCTTTACGTGACGCCAGTCCGGCCCGTCGGTAAAGATCGGCCCGTCCGGTAGCTGGGTGTAGTCGGCGAGGTCCTTGCGCAGGCCGCCGTTCTTTACGTTGGAGAGGACGCCGTAACTCCAGACCGTGGCGTCGTGGGGGAGGGTTTTGCTGACGTTGCTGTCGGTGCTGACGAAGTCGAGTTGGCCGAGGTCGGCTAACCGGTCAGCGTAAGGGGCGAGGTCGGCGAAAAGGGCGTCCCCAGTGGTGGTGTTGCCACTTTTGAGCACGGCACTTCCGCTTTTGAGGGGGTAGTTCTGATACTCGGCGGCGGTGAGAGTTGAGGCCGGTTCTCCGTTAAAGGCGAGGTTGCCCTTGAGGCCTTCGTCGCTGATCCAGTACGCGTAGCGGTTGACGGAAAGGCCGCTTTCCCCGGGGACGCTGACCAGCGGCGCGGTGACATAGTCATTGATGTCGGTGGCCGAGCCTTCGCCCATCAGGGTGACTTCGTCGGTACCGGTGGCGCTGTGGGGCGAATAGGTGACCGTACCGTCGTGATTACCGCTGACCAGCCAGGTCAGGGCGGCCTGTTCGATGCCGGAGGAGTCCTTCTGCCCGGAGGCGGTGTAATGCTCCAGCGTCTGCGGGACGAAGTCCTCGTCCGCGCTGGCCCAGATGCCGACCCAGTGCGGATGGGTGACCCCGACGTTGGTGTCGGAAGTCTCCAGAATGCTGGCGGCGGCGGTGACCCGCTGGTCGGGGCCGGCGTACTTTTGCAGTTGCCCGACGGCGACGGATAGGCCCAGGAGCGCATTGGCGCGGGCCTGCTGCATTTCCCGCTTCTGTGTGGTGGCGTGAAGCTCCATGTTGACGAGGGAGCTCAGTGACACGGTCAGTAGCAGGAGGAATCCCATCAGGACCATGGCCATGACCAGCGCGAAGCCTGAGGCCGAAGTCCGCGGGGCGGGGGGCGACGAGATTGTTTTCATAGGACAGGCAGTTGGGGTAAGGAGCCGGATATCAACGGATGGGGGTCCGCTGGGTGAGCAAGAATCCGGGCCTAAATTACATTGATTGTATGTAGTTTGTTCAGGCAATGGTTTTCGGGGCGGCAATGGCTGCCGACCCAGCCGATGCGCAGGCGGGCGGCGTCCTTGGCCGGGCAGGCGAGTTTCACAGTCCGTGCTTCTCCTGCGAAAAGGTCGAGGTACTGGTCGCTGGCTGGGAGCACATGCTCGCCGAGCATAAAGTGGACGCCGTGGACAAAACGGTCCGCCTCCAAGGTCAGGGCGAGGGTTTGACTGTCCTCGAAATTATCCGCCGGGTGGATGGCGAGCCGGGGCTGGGCGTCGTCGCCGTCGAGCAGAGCCGTAAAACTGCCGGGCCACAGAAGCACGCTGTCGAGTGCCTGTTCCCCGGCCTTGCCGTGGGCGGAGACAAACGCATCCGCCGGGATGGCTTCCTCCAGGGAGAGGACGATCTGGCGTTCGCGTTTGGCGCGTCCGTTGGCCTGCGCGAGCGTCAGGATGCGACCGTCGGGGAAGTTGGCGCGGAGTTCGACCGCGTAATCCGTCGGCGTGCCCGGCTGGTTGTGCAACATGAGATCGACCCGGCCCGTGTCCGCGTCGCGTCGCAGGATCAGGCGCAGGGGCGCGAGCGCGCGCCGGACGAAATACCAGGCAGTCTTGCGGGCCAGGCTGTGGTCAATGATGCCCCAACCGGCCTCGCCCCAGGCTTCGTTCAACATCCAGATGATGGCCCCGGAGCATTCTGGGCGGAAGCGGGCGGCATCCAGCGAGTAGGCATAGGCCACCCCTTGCCAGAGGCTGCCGTAGAGCAGGTAGTCTTGGTTGGAAGCTGCCGCCAGGTCGATGCCGTAAAGTTGCTCCACCGCCATGCGGAGTGTGTTTTCGTAGCTGCGGGTATTGGTGTGGTGGATCCACGAGCGCGAGCGGCGGTCGAAGTCTTTCGTGCCCAGATAGCGTCGGGTTTCCGCCAGCGAGCAGGGGCCGTGGTAGCCGTACTCGGAGATAAAAAAGCTGCCCGAGCGGTCATGGCCGGTCAGGTCGGTGCGCAGGGTGGGGTCGGGGCAGAGGGTGCCGCCGGGCTCTTTCCAGAAGTGATTGTTGCCGACGCCGTATTGGTTAGGAGTCTCGCCGCCGTAGGGGGAGCCAACCCAGTAAGGGACATGCGGAGCATTTGCCCGGACGGCGCGGGGGAGGATGTCGTTGTAGAGGTGCGCGCCGCGTCGGGTTTTTCCGCCCCACCAGTCGCACATGGCCCAGGTGTTTTCGTTGCTGCCGCACCAAAGGGCGAGGCAGGCATGCCCGGAAAGCCGACGCACCTGGTAGCGCGCCTCTTCGGCTACCTCCTGGCGGAACCAATCAAGATGGTCGGGGTAGGGCGAGCAGGCGAACATGAAGTCCTGCCAGACAAGCAGCCCGAGCCGGTCACAGGTTTCGTAGAAATAATCGGGCTCGTAGCGGCCGCCTCCCCAGACGCGAAGCATGTTCATGTTGGCGTCGGCGGCAGAGCAGAGGATGGAGCGGTAACGCTCGGCGTCGGCGCGCGTGTAAATGACATCGGGGGGAACCCAGTTGCCGCCCTGGCAGAAGATTTTCTTTCCGTTGATCTCGAAGGCGAACGTCTCGGCGCTGAGCAAACGCAGGGTACGGATGCCCATCTGGCGCTCAACGAGGGAAAGCGTCTGGCCGGAAGCGTCTTCGAGTCGGGCACGCAGGGTGTGCAGGTACTGCTTGCCGGAGCCTCGGGGCCACCACAGGCGAGGGTTGGAGATGAAAAAATGAACGTCCACCTCGCTGAAGCCCGAGCAGACCAGCAAGGGCCGGGATTTGCGGGCTACTTCAGTGCCGTCGGGACCGATGAGCTCGACGGTCAGGCGGGCGTCCGTGCTGCTGTAGTAGTGGAGACCGTTGAGCTCCACACAGGCTTTGACGCTCGCCCCTTCCGGCGAGAGCGAAAGGGTAGATCCGCTCAGGGATTCAATCCGTGCCGCCCGGCTGGTGACCAGTTGCACGCTCCCGGCCAGCCCCAGCGTGGCCACGCGGGGATTCCAGTCCCAGCCGAAGCCGAAGGCAGGCTTGCGCAGGAAAATGCGTCGGGGTTCTCCCCGGTGGTCGCGGTAGCCGAGGCTTTCCTCCGTCGCGAACTGCACGCCGTCCGGCGCGGTACTCTCCTCGATACCGATCTGGTCGAGCCCCTGGCTCAAGTGGACTTCGAGTTGGTTGCGGGAGGGGAGGAGCTTGTCCGTCACGTCAACGACCAGCGGGCGGTAGCTGTTGCGGTGGCGGGCGACGGTTTCGCCGTTGAGCCGTACGGTTGCGATGCCGTCGAGCGATTCAAATCTCAACTCGATGCGGGTCTTCTCGTCCGGTTCCGACGGGCGGTCAAAGCTTGTCTCGTAAACCCAGTCGCAATTCTCGGTCCACTCGCACTCGAAGCAGTTCTCACCGATCAGAGGGTCTTTGATTATGTCAGCGCGGATGAGGGACTGGTGAATGAGCCCTCCGCCGGGGGCAGGAATCTTCGTGCAAGCCGCTCGTGGGATGTCGAGGGCTTGTTCTTGTTGGGTATTAACCGGTGCGGCGCGAAGCGTCCAGTCGTTCAACGGTGTAGAAATATCAGCCATAGTCAGGAGGGATTGGTCCCGGATGCGTGGATCAGAATCGGTCAAAGGCATTGCCTGCTGAGTATTATTAGTATACTATTGGTTTGTCTGGTGTTGCGGTGTAGATTGAAAAAGCGAGGCGACGACAGGAAGGGCTTGTGGAGATTCGTGGGGCGGGATGAAAACGTTGTGGTCGGAGCCGAAGTTTGCGTCGAGGTGAGGCGAGTTGTTAACCCCCGGAGCCGGTTGTGATGGTCAGCCTGCCGGAGCCGGAAAAGAAGGAGCCGCCGAAGAACTCGTTGAGCTGCTTGGCCGAGTAGGTGCCCTTGCCGATGAAGGTCGCGCCGATGGCTGCGTTGACGATGTTCATGGAGCCCGCGTAGTTGAGGACAATGGCGCTGCGGAGTCCGAAACTCAGGCTGGCGGCACTGCCGATGGCCTTGTCATTGCCAAGGACCAGCCGCCCGTCGGTCACGGTCACGTCGCCGGTTCCGAGGGTGCTTTGGGTATTGGTCACCAGTGAGCCGGAGTGGACGGAGGTGCCGCCGCTGTAGGTGTTGGCGGCGATAACATTGACGTTTGCGCTCCCGGCGTTGACGGTCAGGGCGAGCTGGCCCGCGCCGTCGCTGATGATGCCGGCCAGGTTGATGCGCCCGTCCGAGGGGGAGATCGTAAGGGTCTTTAAACCGGTTGAAGCGGCGCTGACTGCTGAATTCAGCGCGAGGAAGGTCGTGGTCGAGTTGGTTAGGGTGAGGTCCGAGCGCAGGGCCACTGCGGGATCGATGCGGACCGCGCCCGACCCGCTGTTGGTCAGCGTGGCGGTGCTGCTACCGTTATCGAGGGTGAGCACGCAGTTGGCATCGCCGGTGATGATGACGTGGCGCGGGCCGTCGTCGGCACCGGTTTTGATGGCTAGGATTTGGCCAAGGGTGCGGTTCTGGTCGAGCTTGATCGTGCGGCTCAGGCTGTAGTGCGAACGGTCAAAGGTCGCGCTTGCGCCGACTCCGTCCGCTACGATACCACCCTGCCATTTGTCCGCGTCGCTCCACAGGCCATTCGAGTCCGAGGTCCAGGTGCCGTCGGCGGCATCGCAGAGGTGAGCGGTCAGGGCGAGAGTGCCAAGGACGAGCAGACGGGAAAGTGGACGGTCAATCATCATGAGTATCGAGCCAGTTACTGGTGTGAGCGGGCTACGCCCGGGATGGCACACCCTCGGGAGAGTCGTTCTGCCCGAGGGTGTGCGCATAGCCGTTTGAGTCGTAGAGAGACCCGGGCGAGATTCTACTTGTCAGCGCGACCGTGGCGGCGGCGCAGGAAGGCGACGGCACCGAGCAGCGCACCGGCCATTATGGCGTATTGGCCGGGCTCGGGGATAACGGAGATGAACCCCGTGCCGGTGAAGGTGCTGCCACCGAAGTAAGTGTTAAGATCGGAGGCCGAGTAGGTGCCGCTGGCGATGGAGTCGGAGCCGGAGACCAGGCCGCTGATGGTCATCTCGCCGCTGTAGTTCAGATCAATGGCGGCCGAGAGGACGAAGCTCAGGATCGCGTCTTCAATCATGGAGTCGGTATTGCCGATCGTGAGCTTGCCGCCCAGCACATTGACGTTACCGGCACCGAGGGTGCTGGCGGAGGCGTTGGTGACGGCAGCGCCGGAGTTGATCGTCAGTCCGCCCGTGAATGTGTGATCGGCAAAGAAGTTGGCCGGCGCGCCCAGGCTGCCGGTGTCCACGATGACTTCAACCTGTCCCAATCCGTCACTGATCGAGCCGGACAAGTTGATCCGGTTGACGGAGCTGTCCAGGGTGATGGTTTTCAGTCCGGCTGATCCGGAGAAAGTGGAGCCCAGGGTGAGGTAGGTGGTGGCGGAGTTTGTCACTTTCAGGTTGGACAGCAGGGATGTGGCAGGGTTGATAAATAGCGCCCCATTACCGCTACTGTTGATAATAGCATCGCTTGGGCCGTTATCCAGCGTCAGCACACTGTTGTTGCTGACTCCGATGATGACATTTCTCAGCCCGCTGGCGTTGGTGTTGATTGCCTGAATCTGTCCGAGTGTCCGGTTGGAGTCCAAGGTGGCAGTTCGTCCGCCGGTGTAGAGGGTGCGGTCGAAGGTGGCAATGGCACCGACGCCGTCGGCAATGTCGCCATCGATCCATTTGGTCACATCGCTCCAGTCTGCGTTGGAGGCACTGGTTCTCCAGGTGCCGTCCGTGGCGAGAGCCATTGAGGAGGTGAAAAACGCGAACAGGGCGGAGGTTGCCAGTAGGGGTAGGGTGTGGCTGATCTTGTGCATAGTCGTTGATTTGAGGTTTCGTGTTATGAAAGGATACCTTTAGAATACTAACAGTAGGCTGGTTGTCAATCTGTATTTATGATCGCATCGGGAATGGGCTAGTGGCTGCCGTTGTCAGGGTTGCGGGTGTCGATGGAGAAAGGGGCGGCGGGCAGGCCTGCCTGACTGTAGAGGGAGACTGGCGGATCGTTGGACCAGGCGTAGCGGGCGGCGACGGGCTGCTTCACCGACGGGGAGGAGAGCAGCACGGCATTGCCGCTCAGGCGGACGTGGGCGACATAGTAGAAGCCGTCGCTACCGGCGATTTCAAAGGCTGGCAACACGCCTTCGCGGAGCTGAAGTCCGTCCGGGCTGTCGAAGCTCAGGCGCAGGGTGCTTCCCTCCACCTGGACGTTTTTCAGCATAGGACTGGCGTAAGGGATGTCCTTGCCGTAGGTACGGGCGAGGGCAATCCAGGCCAGACGACGTCCGACATCCAGCTTGTTTTTCGGGTGCGTGTCCCGGGAGTCACCCACGTCGAAGGTGACGGCCATCCCGGTATTGGGGAGATCGAGCGCCTTGGCTTGCTCCAGGCGGAGCGCGGCCCAGGCGACGCGGGAACCATCGCTCTCAAGGTCGCGGTTCGGGAGCTGCACGAAGTAAAACGGTAAATCACCCTGATCGAAATCCCGTCGCCACTGGGTGATCATGGTCTTGAAAAGGCTGGCGTACTCCGTGCTGCGAAAGGCGTTGTGCTCGCCCTGATACCAGATGAAGCCGCTGATGGCGTAGGGAATGAGCGGGTGGACCATGCCGTTGAACAGGGTGGAGGGCCTGTTCCGGCTGTCGGGGCCGTCGGGGCGGCGGGGAGCCCGGGGGAGCGGTGTGGTGCCTTTTTCCTCCGCCTCCCGGCGGGCGGCTTTCCAGGCTTCAACGTTTTTTTTGAACTGCTCCATTTTGGCGGGGTATTCCGCGATCACTTGTTCCCAGCGCCCTTCGATGGCGGGGTAGTTCGGGTCGCCGCGCAGCGCCTCGTCGCTGGTCCAGGCTTCAACCCCGGTGCCGCCGACGCTGGCGTTCATGAGCCCGATGGGGATGTCGAGCGATTCGTTCAACTCGCGTCCGAAGAAGTAGGCCACGCCGGAAAATTCCCCGACCGTATCGGGCTGGGCCGCAGTCCACTGGGCCGCGACCGTGTTTTGCGGCTTATCCTGCCCGGTGTTCGTGGCGACGAGCAACTGCCGGATCAGGGGGTGATGGGCGGAGGCCATTGCCTTGGCGGCGTTGTCCGTCTGGCGGACCTTGAAGGCCATGTTCGACTGTCCCGCGCACACCCACACATCGCCCACGACAATGTCCTTCAGGCTCTGCGTTTGTTGCTGGGTGCTTACCTTCATTTCCGCGCCCTGGAGGGAGATGGCGAGCGGTTGAAGGTTGAGTTTCCATTCGCCCTGTTGATTGGCCTTGGCGGTCGCCTTTTGCCCGGCGAATTCAACCGTCACGGTTTCGCCGGGGGCAGCGGTGCCCCAGACCGGGACCGGCTTGCCGTGCTGAAGGACGGCTCCATTCTGAAAGGGTACACCCAGTGTCAATGCGGCCCAACCCGATGATAGCGGCAGGAGCAAGGAGAGGATGGCAAACTGGAGATGGTAGAAAAAGCGGGGCCGGGGGATCTTCATAGGCAGAGAGGTTTCTGATGTTTTATTGGAATACTATTGAAATTCATTGTTCGTCAATCCTTGATTATATCGAGTGTGAAAAAGCCGGGGCCGTAGGGATGTCGATGTCGGTTGTCCTGCTTCTGGCACTTGATACGGGTTCGGTCGCAATCCGTTTTGAATGTGTGTCGTGTCCGGGGGCGGGGTTATTCGGCTTGTCCGGAGCGGTGGGCCGGAGGCGGCCCATTGGGGCAGGGGCCAGCCCTTCTCTCTGCGTGTGTTCAAGTTGCCGGAAGCGCTCGACACTCAGGCTTACGTTATTATAGGCAAAGACTCTGCAATTGATGCCGAGAATGTTCGCGATGGCGGTCAGACGTCGGGCGAAAGTTGGTAAGCGCCTCTGTGTTTTCTTCGGTCAAAGGAGCTTCGGGGAGCTGACGCTCTATCGGGTGCGCGGGTGAAGGGACTTTCGGCTTCGCCAGCGGCGGAGTTTTTTTTGTTTTTCCATTTGACTGGTGTTTTGATTACAATAGTATACTATAAAAATACAAAACTCGCAGCGGATCATATGAAAAGAACTGCCCTCTTCTTCGCTTCATTGCTTGCCCTAATCTGCGCATGCACGCTTCACGCTCAGACAACGGTTCAGCTAAACCTCAATGCCGGAGGGTACATCAACTCCGACCTGAACGGGGCCAATGCGTCCCTGGAAACAGGAGCCAATACCAATATGAATTTCATAGGTGGACTCGGAGTCAATGGTGCCCGTCAGGCCATTTTGGCATTTGATCTGCCAACCTTGTCGGGTGACCTTGAGACGGCCATCATTAGTTTCAACATGCGCTCCAGCCAAGCCGTCGAATCTAAGCCCTGGTTCAGTATAGACGCTTATGCCTTTACCACTACACCCGCCGCATCCGACATCTATATTGGCGAGGATGACACCCGCTCGGACTTTACGCTAATCCAGGAAGATGTCATGTCGACTTCGACGACTCATGGCGAGACCATCTCAATCAACATAACCAGCTATCTTGCTAGCCTATACAAAGATGGCAGGCCTTCGGTCTCCACTGTCTATCTCCGTCTGAATCCTAATGCGACCCTGACGGGGCACGACGACTTTGGCCGTTACCGCCCGGATTTCGTAAATGGACAAGGCGAGAGCCAGGCGTCGCTTACCATTACAACGGTTTCCGAGTCGAGCACTCCGGCTTTGCTGAGTGGCCTGCTCACCCTCGCTTATCTATGGAGGCGACGTATCCGCAAGTAAAGTAATTGCTCCACACAGTTCATGCTTTCTTTGCGAGCAAGCCGCATCGTGGTTTGCCCGTATTGTATTGGCCGCAGCTTATGCGCGGCTACGCAAGTCCTTGAAACTCTACACGCACCCGATTCCCCGGAAACAGATTATGTTTGCCTCATCCTTCAAGATCTTCGATCTGCTCGTCATCTTTTTCTATTTTGCGGCGATTGGCGGCATGGGATACTATTTCTCCCGCAGGCCAAAGACTACGAGCAACTACTTCCTGGGAGGCAATCATCTGCCAGCTTGGGCCATCGGCCTTTCCATGGTAGCGACATCAATTAGCTCGGTCACTTTTATCGCGCTGCCCGCCGCGGCCTACGCACTGGATTGGCGTCAGTTGGTGCCCCACCTGGCCAATCCCCTCGTGGCGATCATTGCCATCTGGCTACTGGTGCCCTTTTTCAGGAAGAACGCACAGACCTCGGCTTTCGAATATATCGAGAAGCGCTTCGGCACCCTGGCGCGCCTCTACACCGCGTTCATGTTCCTGCTCGGACAGTCCATTCGTCTTGGCTCGATCCTCTACCTGATCACGATTCCCGTCCACCTCATTACGGGCATTTCGCCATTCTGGATCATGGCGATCACCGGTGGCTTTGTCGCAATGTACACCATTCTCGGCGGTATTGAAGCGGTAGTGTGGACGGATGTCGTGCAGGCTCTGGTCCTCTACTTTGGCGGACTTGTTGCCTTGTACACGATGATACAAGGTATCGAGGGCGGTTTTTCAGGGATGGTTTCGGTTGCGACAGAACATCATAAATTTGGGCTTGGTCCCTTACACTGGGACCCAAGCGAACGCACATTCTGGGCGTTGCTGATCGTAGGCGTCACGCAGTGGACGCTCGGATACACAGGGGACCAAAACGTCATCCAACGTTATCTGGCCGCAAAAAACACCAAGGAAGCGCGTAAGGCGACGATCCTATGCGCATTCCTGAGCCTGCCCACTTGGGCCTTCTTCTTCCTGATTGGAACTGCCCTCTACGTTTACTACCTGCAGAACCCCGATCCGGCCATCGCGAACCTCCAGTCTGATGCCGTGATGCCCCAGTTCATCATCGACAAGATCCCGACCGGTTTAAGTGGTCTGGTCATTGCGGGAGTTCTTTCCGCGGCCATGTCGTCGCTCAGTTCGAGCCTTAACTCGTTTGCGACAGTTGCCACGGTTGACTTCGTGCGCCCCTACTTCCTAAAGAATCGTACCGATGCCTATTACGCCTGGGTAGCTAGGGCACTGACACTGGTAGCCTCGGCGTTAATGTTCCTTATCGCTTTTGCTTTCACCTTCATCGAAAAGGAGAGCTTCTTTGACTTGTCGATGAAAATCATGGGGCTGCTCGGCGGTGTTGTCTTGAGCTTCTTTGTCTTGGGTATCTTCGCCCCGAAGGTCCAAAAGAAGCCACTCTGGCAGGCGTTCTCAGTGGCTATCTTCCTTAACTTTTACCTGCTCGGCATAGAATTGAAGTGGGTCGATAACTACCTTCCTTTCAGCATTCACCCATACTGGGTCATGGCGTTGGTTAACGCCGTTATGATAGTTCTGGCACTAATTCTCGCGATATTCCAGCAACCGAAAAAACCAACCCCGGACTCCCTATCCATTTTTGGCCGCCAAACGAACAATCCACTGCCAACCAGTCCGATTCACCGGGAGTAAGCCGCAGTTGCGAGTGAAGCCCCAGCACCAATATGAAAGCCATTATTGTAATGTTCGATTCGCTCAATCGTCATATGCTGCAGCCCTATGGCTGCGATTGGGTGAAAACACCCAATTTCCAGCGTTTGGCGGAGCGGACGGTCACCTTTGACAACAGCTATGTCTGCTCCATGCCGTGCATGCCAGCCCGGCGTGATTTACATACCGCCCGCCCCAACTTTCTGCACAGGGGGTGGGGCCCGCTCGAACCTTACGATGATTCCGTGTTCGAAATGCTCAAGGCGGAGGGTGTTCACAGCCACCTGGTAACCGATCATTATCATTATTGGGAGACCGGCGGCTCCAACTACCACACCAAGTACAACACCTTTGAGTTTATCCGCGGACAGGAAGGAGACCCCTGGCAAGCGCAGGTCGCGAACCCGCCCCCGCCGGAGAATGCCGTCGGTCAAAACGCAACCAACGACGCCTGGCATGCGCAGGATCTGAAAAACCGGGCGGTCATGCGTGATGATGCCGAGTTTTGCCAAAGCAAAACCTTCAAAGCGGGTAAACAATTTATCCGGGATAACCTCAAGGCGGACAATTGGCTTCTGCAGATAGAGACGTTCGATCCGCATGAGCCCTTCTTCTGCCCGGAGAAATACAAAAGCCTCTACCGCGAGCATTATGACAACTACGACGGCCCCGTCTTTGACTGGCCGCCCTATCGCCCGGTTACGGAAACACGGGAGGCCGTTGAGCATGCGGTCTTTGAAAACGCATCGCTCATATCCATGTGCGATCAAAAGCTTGGGGATATCCTCGACCTGATGGACGACGAGAATTTGTGGGAAGACACGATGCTCATCGTCTGGACGGATCATGGCTTTTGCCTTGGCGAACACGAGAGCTGGGGCAAATGCTGGATGCCTTTCTACCAGGAGATTGCGCATACACCGTTCTTCATCTGGGACCCGCGCTCGCAGGTGGCAGGTGAGCGACGTAAGGCGCTCGTGCAACCGGCCATTGATATCGGACCGACTTTACTCAACTACTTTGGCCACATGCCCACGCAGGACATGCTGGGCCAGGACTTGGTCCCTTGTATCGAGAACGACACTTCCGTTCGGGAAACTGCGATTTTTGGTATCTATGGAGGCCAGGTAAATATCACCGACGGTCGATATGTTTACATGCGCGCCGCTACGCCCTTGAACCAGCCGCTCAATCAGTACACGCTCACGCCAGCTCACGCAGCGACGCTTTTTACTCCGAAGGAGCTCCAGGCCGGCATGACATTGCATGCCCCGTTCTCTTTCACAAAAAACTGCCCCGTGCTGAAAATTCCAGCCGCCAGCGGGATACGTGCGACGGCGACAGGCGTGCGCAAGGTGCTTCAGGAGTCTTGCCTGTACGATATTAAGGAGGACCCCGCTCAAAAAACGCCGATTGCATCCGACGAGATCGAAAATCGTTTCCTTTCGGCGATAAAAGAACATCTGCAAGAAAACGATGCTCCTAAAGAACAATACACACGCTTAGAACTACCGTAAAATATGGCTACTCGATTTCTCCCTTTGCTTTCCGCCCTTATCTTTAACTTCGCGGCCATCCCCCTTGTTACCGGTGCGGCCGAGTTTCGGGAACTCCCGCAGTTGGAGGCGACTCCGGAAACGGTTCACCCGATTCCCCTGGGATTCACTTCGCGCTCGGTTCTGCCTTCGCTCCGTGCAGACGAAGCACCAAGCCTGTTGATCAGCAACCACGGCGAGTACCTGGCCAAGCGTAATGTAATCTACCGGCCCGTCGCGCAAGACGGGTGGGGCAAGTACTGGTCGTTGCCCGAAGATTTCCCTCTCTACGATGAGGGCATCCAGTATGACGAAATTAAAGGCAGTCGGTATATCGCCGTTTACCGGGAGGACTGCCTGTACGATCTAGTGCGGCCCAGCGACTGGATGTACCTCAAACAGGTCGGTACCCCCGACAAGCCTCATTTTCAGGAAAGCTATAAAATCCAATTGGAAGGTAAGCCGCCTCAGGGCAAGGAATGGGTCGCGGACCTCGACGGCGACGGCATCCCCGACCTCCTTGTGGGTGCGCCAGACCCAGGGACATCACAGTTCCAGATGTATCCGAATTACGAGGAATACGGGCATCCCTGGTCTGGGATTGAAAATCCCAATCTGGGCATGCTCCCGGATTCTGATATCCAGAATTTCCGCGGATATGACATTGCCGGAAATTGGCTCGGCAACCCCGTTACGCGCTACCTCTGGTGGGCCAAGGGGCGTATGGACAATGGCCAACTCATTTTTGGGGAACCGACGAAGGTTTGCTATGGCTCGACGGACTACCCGTTACAGTGGCGTGGGTATGGTTTTAATCTGCATCCGGTGGTGATGGAGCTGGAGGGGCTGCCTCATATTATCCTGTTTACAGATAATGACAAAGCCATGATTGTTCCCGTTCGCGAAGTCGTGGACGGCAAACTGCACGTCGGTAAAGCTCAACCGCTGCTGAAGGGTGGTGCGCGGCTCAAGTCAACCATCCATGCCAACGTCATTGGTGTCGCCGATATGAATCTCGATGGGCAGCAAGACCTTATCATTGGGTCCGGTGCCAACGGTCGGTTGACTGTTTTGAGCGGAAGCAAAGCGGGCGAGTTTACGGAATTGGGGAACATCTTCCATGAGGGCGGCGAAGTCTCAGCCGACACACTGGTGGTGCCGGTGCGCGCGGACTGGAATAAGGACGGCTGCCCTGACTTGATTATTGGGGATGCCTCGGGGATGCTTTCCCTGCGCTACGGCACGGACGATCCGTATGTGTATGATGATTATCTCAATTTCAAAACACCTTCCGGGTACATCCGTCACCGTCCTCTGGATGGAAATCTCCAGGGCGACAACGAAACTGCGTGGAGCTACACCCAACCGGAAGTCTTCGACTGGGATCGTGACGGAAATCTGGACATCATCACCAATGACAATGAGGCGAAGCTCTTCTTTTACAAAGGGACGGGTGCGTCGAACCTGCTGGAAGAGCGGGAACGCCTCATGATGGGAGACAAGCCTCTCCCGGTCGCTTGGCGTACACGGCCTGCGGTGATCGATCGTAAGTATGGTGTGGCCGGCGATGACCGCGATGTTCTGCTCATGATTCAATGGGACAATAACTTCGCCATGGCAATACCGGATGCCCCCGGAAGCTTGAATTTCGAGCGCCTGATTGAGGTGAAGGATGTCACTGGTGAAACCATTAATATCTCTGGTCCGGGGGGATTTACGGGGCGCATTAAGTTGTCGGTGTGCGACTGGGATAATGACGGAAAGTGGGACGTCGTTTTCGGAAGCCAGAAATCACTGCAGAAGTACTTCCGTCTGAGTGGTAATGAGTCACCCTCGGCGGCGGCTTTTTGGATGCGCAACGTGGGCACGAATATGGAGCCCGTTTTCGAGCTTCCACAGATGATTACCTTCTCCGACGGCAGCCCTATCGTCATAAACAAGCATAACTTCAATGTCTATCCAACCGACCTCGACGGGGATGGTGAGCTCGATATCATCTTCGGTGACGACGAAGGCTTTTTATTTTATCTCAATCGGGATGACCTCGCATGGGCTGAGGACACGGAGCCTGAAAAGCAATTAAGGGCGGCGCTTAAATCTGCGAAGAACAACACCGGCAACTACAAATCCGGTGATACAATAGCTGCCGAGGACTGGACAGCGCCAAGCAGTAACGACATGTATTGGGCAAGCGAATGGATGACGACCCAGGAGGGTTTGCTCAGCGTCAAAGACGGAATGGCCCGCTTGAACAGCCGCCCACCCAGGCTTTCAGAAATGAAGCGCTACCTGGCGAGGCCGATAGAATTTGACCCGCAAGCTCCGATTACCCTGCGCTACAGGACACGTTTTATTCGTCAGGACTCCCGGAATGTTGGTGGAAACGAATTCATCGAACTGCTGAATTTGAAGTCTTCGGACGGTGGCCAGTCCCTGGTAGCAGTCGGTTTTAGCTCTGCTGAAGAGCTTGAGATTAAGTCAAGAGGCGAAAAGGTAACGATTGCCGGTTCCCGACTGAAGCTCAAGCAGTCTTACGTCATTGATGTTGAAATAAATCTTCAACCGGAGGGGAAAGACGACTCCATCTCTGTCGTTGTATCTGAAGATAATGGCTCAGCGCATATACAACTGGCCAAGGGGAAAATGACGATACCGATCAGCGGCATCGCTGATGTCCTTGAACTGGAAGTGGGCAAGAACGCAGGATTTTTGGGGATCGGCTCTCTTGTCCTGCAGGTACAATAAATGACCGTGCCCACGTTAACTGTATCGCTTGCCTTTCATGCTCTAAGTCCTTCTGAAGGCCCAGACTAACTTTGCAAGCGGCCCAGCTTACGTGGACACGGTCACCTGACTTCCGCAAACACCTATATCAACACATTAACCAAACCTACAGACTACGAACCTTGTAGATAAAATCGGGTAACTGGACCAGATTGCTTCCGGATCGGGCATCCAATGAAAAAGCCCCCGGAGAACCAGGGGCTTTTTATTGGATTTTGGAAAGCGCGTGAATCGAGTATTCTAGTCTGTACGCTCTGGTGTAATTGGGTCGTTTTTCAGACGGCTTTTTTGCGTTGATAGCGGGTGCGTATCAGCATGGCGACAGTGAGCGCGAACAGCCCGAATGAGAGCGCAAGGGTCTGCGGTTCCGGGATGACGCTGGCACTGATGTCCTGGATGTGAACGTTGTTCATTGTGATTACGTTCATGCCGACTTTGCCCAGGTCGGGCGTGTATTCGGAACTGGTTGTGAAGGTGATCGATTCTTCGAATACGTAACTGCCGCCGAGTACCGTGGCTGTGACTGTGCTGGTTGCCAGGTTATAGGTGAGGGTAACGGTTCCCGAGGCGATGTCGTCGGGGCCGGAGAAGGTGATGGCGCTGTCGATACGATTGGTCTGGACCCCTTCAATCTGTGAGCGCAGAACCACACCATCGGGACGAATCCGAACCCATACCGTGTCGGTCTTTTGATTTGTCATCAGGCTGTCATCCGGATTGGTTGCGGAAAAACCGAAGAAAATACCACGAGAATTGGACCCTCCCACGCCATTGGTATCCATGGTAAAGTTAAAGGTCGCGCTGACGTTTCCGCTGCTGAAGTCGAAGTTCACATTGGCCGTGTCAGTGCTCCCGAGATTGCTCATGTCCAGGTAGCCGTTTCCGGTTCCTGCTGTTCCCCCGAAGCGTGGGTGTGTGTTGTTTGTGCCGCCAGTGGTCTTCCAGGTGCCAGTCCCCTCAAGTACAAAACGATCGTTGATGGTCGTGCCTTCCGTGACGGCAACTCGTCCGGGGATGTCGGGTCCAAAGCTGAAGTCGTCGTAAATGGTTTGGGCGTAGGAAGCCAGGGCAAGGGTGCTGGCTATGCCGATGGTGAGTACAGTTTTCATGGAGTGTTAATGCGTATTGAGTTATGTGGTTGTTTTGGGTTTTTGTTGGATTGTTAAATGGGGTGGAAGCGTTCAGTTTTCATTGCGTGTCCCACTCCAGAAGGGTTGCGTTACGTCTTCGGGGAACTTGCTACGGGGCACAAGTTCGACGCGGCCATCGAGAAAGGAGACACAGGCGGAGGGATCACCCGCTCCGGCATCGGGGGCGTCGTTGACGTCCATACTGCGTACGGGGTAGGGGAAGTCGGGCCAGCGGTTCGGACCGCCGTTGGGGATGCCGACCTCGGTTTGCCCCCATGTCCGGTAGGAGGGAACCCAGCGTGAGTTCATCATGAAGGAGACCAGGCCGGGCTCATCGATGGTGGAGAGCCGTTCTCCGCCAAGGTACACATTCATGGCCCAGTTGTAGCTGGCGTTTTCCGAGTGCGGGCGGCAGGCCAGGGCCATGGGGCAGAACATGACGGAGTCGGGGGCCTCGCCTACGCCCCTGAGCGTGATGATGTCGTTGTAGCCGGCATTGCGCAGTTCGATGATCCAGTTGTCGTGTTGTTCTTCGGGAGGGACGCTTGAGCTGTTGCGGTTACCCTTGGCGTAGGGGAGGCGCCCTCCGTTTTCCATTGTGTAAATGAGGAGGGTTTGAGTCACCTGCCGCAGATTGGATTGTGACTTGGAAAGTCGGGCTGAATCGCGAACGCGGTTCACGGTGGCGATCAGGATTCCCCCGAGGACGGCTATCACCGCGATAACGGTGAGCAGTTCGATCAGGGAAAAACCAGGGCGACCAGCATGGCGACTGCGAAAAACAAAAGCTGGGGTATTTGTTTGCATAAGGAACTGGGGCGAAGCATGGGCCGGAAAGGCTCAATTACTCTTGGTCAGATTGGGTGTGGCGTCCCGGTAGCGGTCCTGCATGCGGGCGTGAAAAATTGGGTCCAGGAAGGGGTCGCGAGTTTCTTCTCGCCATTGCAGGAGGCGACCCTTCATCCATGCCAGCAGGTCTGCGTAATTCGGGTCTGCTGCGAGGTCGTTGAGCAAATAGGGGTCTTCTTCGGTGTTGTAGAGTTCGTAGGTGGGCGGTGAGTCATAGTGCTGGTAAGCGAGCGCGAAGGGGTTGTCTGCGTTTTCGGGTGTTTGCGCCGCCTGCCATTCGGGAAAGCGAGTTTCCATCGTGACCGGATTTCGCCGTCCGGCGTCGAGATTGTGAATCAACTGATAGCCGGTGATGCTCAGCGAATAGGAGGGGTAGTATTGGCTTGGTGCGTGCACGATGAATTCGGTCATCATGGAGTCCCGCCAGATGATTTGGCTGGGGGTGAGCAGTGGCTGGAGCGGCTGGCCAGCTCCGTGCGGTTTGAGTTCGCCGGTTGCCGCGCTGACCAGAGTGGAAAAAATATCGACGGTGCTGACATATTCGTCGCGAATAAGGCCGGGCATGGCGTGTCCGGGCCAGCGGATGAGGTAGGGGGTCCTGACACCGTCTTCGTAGGCGGATTTTTTCAGACGGATGAAGTCCGGGCCGTTGTCGCTGACAAAGAGGATGAGCGTGTTGTCGAGCGCGTTGTTTTCTTCCAGAGTGTCGAGCAGCAGCCCGATGCCGTGGTCGAGGCGCTTGACCATGTTGAAGTAGCCGGCGGAATCCTCACGTATTCTTGCGCTGTCCAATCCGATATTGGGGAGGGGAGATACATCTCCGGATGCGAGCGGGTCTGTCGGTAGACCGAGCCGCTGATAGGGAGTAAAAACGTTACCGAAACGGTGTGGGTCAACGTAGCTGGCGACCACGAAGAAGGGGGAGCCATCCGGCTGGCCGATGAACTGGCCGACGCTTTCCGCCATCAGGGCCACGTCGCGTTGGACCAGGTGGCGCGGGTTTTCCTGTGCCATGTCCCAGTCGAAGGCCTCGGCCGGAGCGTAGTGCTGTTTGCCGAAAATGGCAGTGCGATAGCCGAGGTCTTTCAGGGTATTGGGCAGGAGTGGGATGCCGTCGTGGATGCGGTGCTCGAAACGGGTGCTCCAGTCCCGATGGCTGAGCCCGAACATGCCATGCTGGTGTGGGTAGAGCCCGGTAAAAATCGTGCCGCGGGAAGGGGAGCAGGATGCTGCCGTCACGTAGCCACGGGTGAACATGACACCCTCACGGGCGATGCGGTCGATGTTCGGGGTCGGGACGGTGTGGTCGCCATAGCAGCCGAGTTGAAGTCCAAGATCGTCGGCAATAATGAGGAGCAGATTCGGGCGCTCCTCAGGGGCGGCCTGCAGAGCGACGGAGACGAGGCTGAGCAATGCAAGCATGAAAGGGGCAGGTTTCATTGTGAGCAGGATATGATTCTGATAATATTTTTTGCAAATATTATTTTTAATATTTTTCAAAAAAAACAAAATGCATGGTGTGGCTTCGATTTCTGGAAATGTTAAATAAGTCCGAAAACAGGAAGCAAAAAGGCTCGCGAACACAATTGCTCTTGTGCCTGGACGATATGATAAAGTACTATTCTATTTATGGATGGATTAACCGATTTTTCGAATGCTGTGGGTGGAAACGCCGAGCCTCCCAAGAGGCTGAATGTGTTGATGGCCTTTGATTGGTATGATACCGGTTTGCATGAAGGGGTGGCGGTCTATGCGCGTGAGCACAACTGGAGCTTGAACGCTCACATGGCGCGGACTCGGCAATTCCCGCTTGGCTGGAAGGGGGACGGGGTTGTTAGTCTCATTTCCTTGCCTGAGACGCTGGAGTATGTGAAGGCACTGGGCGTGCCGACGGTTGATATGGGGGGGCACTACAGCGATTTCCCGCAGGTGCTTGGGGATCACTATCAGGTTGGCGTACTGGCGGCGGAGCATTTTCTGGAGCGTAACCATCGTAATTTCGCCTTTTTCTTTATTCAAAACAGCCGGTTGGAGAAGGAGACTTATGACGGCTTTGCCAATGCGCTGGAGTCGGGGGGGCATGCGTGTGCCAGCCTGCGCTGGAATGAATCTATCTCCGAGTTGGAGATCCGGTATATGGAAGTTATCGGATGGTTGAAGGAACGCTTGCGCGAATTGCCGCGCCCGCTGGCAGTTTTTTGTCAGAATGACGATACTGCGGCGTTGATTGTGACTGCGGCGCTGGATCTTGGCTGCCGGATTCCGGAGGACGTGGCCATTCTCGGGGCTGGAAACTCCGAACTGATCTGCAAGTACCTGCCTGTCACGCTTTCGAGTATCAGCTCGAACCTGAAGGGGCACGGTTACCGGTTGGCGCAGGAACTGGGGCGTATCCTCGCGGGTGGAGTTCCCAAGCGCGTGCCCGTACGGGTAAAGCCAGGGCGAGTGCACGTACGCGAGTCCACGAACTTTCTGGCCGTGCGCGATCCGAATGTGCTGGTGGTGCTGAGGGAGATCTGGGACCATTATAACGAACCGCTCAATATTGACCGTTTGCAGCGGCTGGCGCAGGTTTCGCGGTCGAGTCTTTATAACGCTTTTATTGAGGACGTTGGGCGTCCAATGGGGAAGGAGTTGGCTCGCATCCGGATTCTTAAAGCCAAGGAGATGCTGGGGGAGACGGATTTACCGGTGGCCGAGGTCGGCAAGCGGTGTGGCTTCAGCAGTCTGATCAGCTTCAGTCGGGCCTTTTCGCAAAACGTTGGCGTGAGTCCTTCGGCTTATCGTAGCCAAGCCCGGCAGCATCTTGAACTGCTCAAGCAGCAGGGGGCGGATATTCAGGGGTGACCTGGCTCGCGGCTCCGAGAGAGCTTTCGCGGGTGAGTATCTGTTCGCAGGAGGATGGCGGTGGAGCGCTTTTGGGGTGTAAACTCTTGTTTATATGAGCGCTTAGACGATATGGTATTTTTTTTAAAAAAAATATTCAAATAATCTTGAGTATTTCATTCCGCTCTTTTGAGATGACTCCATCGTCAGGATGCCAGCAGGGCATTCGACTGGTGTACCCCGTGTTATGTTTACGAAGATGCTTACCTCCCGCTCGCTTCCTTGTATGAGCTATCGGCTCGGAACAAGAGGTTATTGGCTGGGGAGTCCCGCAGCGCGCGGCGGATGGCACGCTGAGCATCCGGCTCCGCCCAGATGAAACCAACGACAGCGAGAGCGGTTTTGTGTACCTGAATGCCCTTGAGATTGAAAATGAATGACCCCATGAAGAAGCCGAAAAATAGAATTTATCCCGTGTGCGGATGCTTTGCTCGCAGAGCTTCCGGTTGGCTGTCGGCCTGCGTGTTTATGGCCGTGGTAACTGTTTGGGCGGTATTTGGAAGTCCTTCTGTGAGCGCCGCTGAGGGCAAGGCCGAAGGAAAGGTTTTTCTGCTGCTGTTCGCGGGGCAGTCCAACGCGCTTGGTTGGGGCTACAAGCAATACCTGCTTGAGACGAATAACCCGCTGGCCGAGCCGCAGGAGGACGTGGAGCTTTATTACTCAATCGCCGGGGAGGGGTACTTGCCGGAAAACCAGTTGATCCCGCTCCAACCGGGTACGTCGCACAAGCTGCCCAAGCCCGGTGGGCATTACCCGGATTTGCCGGAGCCGGTCTGCCGTTTTGGCCCGGAGTTGAGCATGGCGCGGACGGTCAAGGATCGCCTGGCCGACCCGGATGCGAAGGTGGCGGTGGTCAAGTTCGCACACGGAGGAACCAGCCTCTACGATCGTGATGACTGGCGACCGGACGGGACGGCGGACAGCCGCGGTGACGGTAAGCTCTACCAGATATTTCAGGCTACGGTTCGTGGCGCGGTGAAGGCGCTGGAGGCGAAGTACCCCGGGCGCGAAGTGGTCATCATGGGCATGGGCTGGGTGCAGGGGCCGTCGGATGCGCTCGAAGGCAAGGCCGATGAGTACGAGGAAAACCTGACCCGTCTGGTCGAAGATGTGCGTGCCACCTATGGAGAGCAGGTTGTCTTTGCGCTCTCGCAGGTTTCGCCAAACCAGTACGCCTATTCCCAAAATCGCTCCTGGGTGGAGCAGTGGGAGAAGGTGGCTGCGGCTCAGGAAGCCGTGGCGAAAGCCTTGCCGGATGTCGCCATGATTTCGACTGCGGGAGACAAGTACCCGGTATCCGCGACGACGAGCGAAGGGTTGTTTCATTTCTCGACTCCTGGTCTCCTCCAGATTGGCCAAGATCTGGGGAATGCAATCGCGGAGATGTCTGGCCAACCGTTGGTGGATGAGGCCTTGATCGAGGAGGACTACACGCTCAGGGTAACGGTACCCGCGGAGGCGCGTCAGGTCCGTCCCGGCCAGTCCGCGCCGATGGCCAGTGACGGCCATGTCGTGCTTCGCGTAGGCGGAGCCGAAGGAGATTTATTTACCAAGGGGAGCCGGGTTTTTACCAACCGCGATTTCGTCCTCAACGGGCCGCTTCCGCAACTGGAGGGGCTTCCATTTATCCGGGCCAATATCGATCGGATTTCCTTTTCCGTTGTGGCTGGGGGCAAGCTCTACGCCCTGACCCCACTCCGTTCGAGCACCTCCATTTCACAGGTCTCCGCCTTGGAAGAGGCGGGGTTTAAACCTGTGGCGGTTGAGGCGGATCAGCCGCTATTTGGTACAAACAGGGGAGACCGGATTCTGGTCTATGAGAAAGTGGTCAAGCCGGGAGAGAGCTATGCTTTTGGTAAGTGGACGGTCTTGGTCGGAGCCATGCCGGAAGGGCAGGAGGTTTCGGTGCAGAAGGCACTACTGGGCAGCGAAGAGATGCTCTATAACGGTATCGTCCTCCCAGCGACCTGGCCCCCGACGCATTATGTCGCCTCCCGCGAGGTTATGCCCGTGCCCTACCTTGAGCAGGTGCCGGAGGTGATCCCGATCGATGTAGGGAGACAATTGTTCGTCGATGATTTCCTGATCGAGCAGACGGACTTGAGCCGGACATACCACCATCCGGTCAAATACGAGGGGAACCCCGTCCTGAAGCCCGAGACGCCGTTTGAGATTGATCCCGGTAATGGCCTGGCCACGGCTGCTCCCAAAAGCGGTGGCCTCTGGTGGGACTCCGAAGAGCAGATTTTCAAGATGTGGTACGAGGCTGGCTGGTTTGGAGCTATCGCTCTGGCGACAAGTCGGGATGGGCTGCATTGGGAGCGTCCACAGGTCGAGGGGGCGGCGCAGAATCGAACCCCGAACGAGGTCACGCCCGCCGGGCTCAAGCCTGACTCCTGGAACATGATTATCGACACCTGGAGCGGTAACCCCGACGAGCGTTACAAGCTCTTTGTCCGCCGGCCCGGCGGTAGTTGGGAGATCAACGGGTTGTGCTACGTCTCCCCGGACGGGGTGAACTGGAGCGAGCCGTCTGTCAGCGGCCCGATGGGGGACCGCAGTTCGGTCTTTTATAATCCGTTTCGCCAGAAATGGGTTTTCAGCATCCGCTCGATGTACACGGGCCGCTCGCGCCACTACTGGGAGTCGGACGACTTCATGACGGGAAATTTCTGGACCTGGGACGAGACGGACTTCTGGAAGGGAAGGGGTTGGACACCGGGAGAGCCAGTGGTGTGGACCGCTGCGGACAAGCTGGACCCGGAGGACCCGGTTCTGAACTATGCGCCCCAACTCTACAACCTGGATGCCGTCCCCTATGAGAGTCTGATGTTGGGGCTCTTTCAAATCTGGCTCGGACCGCACAACAATGAAACTAACGGTGTGCCGAAAATCACCGAGCTGGAGTTCGCCTACAGCCGGGATGGTTTCCATTGGGACCGGCCTGACCGTACGCCAGCCATCGCCACCGCCAGGACGCCTGGTGCCTGGGACCGGGGCTATCTTCAGTCGGTGGGGGGAGTCTGCGTCGTGGTGGGTGATGAGCTGTGGTTTTACTACGGCGGTTCCGCCGGGGACGAATCCCGCCCCAAGGACGGTCTCTATGCCAACGCCTCGACCGGGCTGGCTGTGATGCGCCGGGATGGCTTTGCCTCGATGGACGCGAGCGGGGAGCCGGGAACCTTGACGACGCGTCCGGTGGTCTTTTCCGGAAGCCGCCTCTTTGTGAACGCCGACGTCGCGGAGGGCGCTTTGCGGGCGGAAATCCGAGATGCTGATGGCAACGCGATTGCCCCCTTTACCCTGGACAACTGCGAACCGGTCACGGCCGACAGCACGCTGGAGGAAGTCCGCTGGAGCGGCGCTGAAGACCTGTCGGCCTTGGCGGGCAGTCCGGTGCGTATCCACTTCGAGGTGGATGGCGGTGCGCTCTATGCCTTTTGGGTCAGCCCCGACGAATCCGGGCGTAGCGATGGTTATGTGGCGGCGGGCGGTCCTGGGTTCACCGGTCCGACGGATACGGTAGGCCGGCAACAACTCAAGGCTGCGGAGGTGTTTGTGTCCGCAGAGGCTGATTACTCTCCGGGGGACAATCGATGATGAGGATATCTGGAACGGGTAAAACGCCCCTGAGTTCTTTGGGGAATAGCCGAAGTTGTTTTTCAGGCGGGTTGGTTGCGTATTTTTTAGAGCCTCAGGTTTGGAATTTTAGTTAATAAATTTAAATAAATTATCTTTTGATTCGCATGTCCGATTATTTGAAAGTCATTTCTGAACAGGAAGCGGCAGACACGCATTGCCTGTTCCGGGGCCGCTTTGAGTTGGCCGCCGAAGGCTGGCTGACTATTCGCAGTTGCGGTGCGGCTTGGTATGAGCTGACGATAGACGGAGGGTTTCTGGACGAGGGGCCCGCCCGTTTCCGCAAAGGGCATCCGGAGTGGACGGAGGCGCGGGTGTGGCTCCGTCCGGGCCGCCATGTGCTGGCCGCTCATGTCCACGACCAGCGGGTGACGACGCGGCTACTGAGCGAAGATGTCGAAGGTTTCCTGTGGGTGGAGGCCACCAGCGGGACTCGCGCGGTTGGCATCGAGTGGCGTACCCGTGTGCATCCGGGGTACCGGAAGACGGGCCGTCGACTTGGCTGTGTACTTGGCTGGGCCGAGTGGTGCGATACGCGACGAATGGACCCGGATTGGAGGCTGCCGGAATTTGATGACACCTGCTGGTTAGAGGCTCCGAGGGCGAGGGGATTCTGCCCCGCCCCGGTGTCGGCCCAACTCGGACCGATGCGCTACTGCAGGCACGATCCGGTCGGAGTGGGCGAGGGGGAACTGGTGACGATGAGCATGCACGACCACGATCCGCCCATGAGCTTTGTTTGTCGCGAGTTGGAGTGCAACGATCTGCCTCCAAATGGCCGCTGGTGGCGTTTCGACCTGGGACGCGTCATGCTGGGAAGACCGGAGCTTAAGCTGTCGGCCCCGGCAGGAACCATCGTGCAGGTGGCTTATGCCGAGTCGCTCAACAACGGACGCGTTTATCCCTACCTCAAAAGCGGAGGCGGTACGGACTCGTGCATGTTGGATACCTGGATTGCCCGCGGGGGTGAGCAGATTTTTTATCCTCTCCAGCCCAAGGGCGGGCGCTTTCTCGAACTGCATGCGCTGGCTGATCCTGAGCAGGTGGAACTGCGGGAGTTTGTCTTTACGGAGCGGGTTTACTTTGATGAAAACATCGCGGGTAGTTTTCGTTGTAATGACGAACTGCTCAACCGGATCTGGACAACCGGCGTGGAAACACTGCGAAGTTGCTCCGAGGACGCCATCACGGACAATCCTGCCCGCGAGCGTGGCCAGTGGCTGGGCGATGCGGTGGGACCGGGGATGGACATCCTCTCGGTGACCTGCGCGGACTGGCGACCGCTGGTGCGCGGCTTGCGGCAGGCGGCGGAGTGCGCCCGCCCGGACGGGTTGACCCCGGCTGTCTTTCCTGGCACATTGGAGTATCTGCCTTCGTTTTCGGTCCAGTGGGTCTCGGCCATCCCGCACTACCATGAATTGTCGGGTAACATCCAACTGTTGCGTGAACTCTACCCGGCAGCGGTCCGGAACCTGGAAGTTTTTGAGCCGTTCCGTGTCGTAGGTGGCCTGAGGCGTAACCCCGAGTGGTGGAATTTTGTCGATTGGGGCTACGCGGGCTCGGCCAGCGTCTTTATGGACACGCCATCGCGCGACGAGCGTATGGACCCGGCGCTGAGCCTCTTCTACCTGCGTGCGCTGCGTGCCTTGGCCGAATGGGCAGGGCGCCTGGAGAAGTCTGCCGACGCGGACGGCTATCGCCGGCGGGCGGAGCAGTTGGAAGCGGAGATGCGGGCGGGGATTTTTCAAAAATTCGATGAATGCTGGGGGTATCATGCCGCCGCGTTGGCCCTGGCCGAGGGCTTGCTGGAAGGGGAAAGCCGCGCCGCGTGCCTGCGCTTTATCAAGGCCCATATCGAGAACTGTTTCCCGAACGACCCGACCGCGCCCCGGCTATCCGATACACGGGTTGAGGCGACGCGGCTGATCACGCCGTTTTTCATGCACTTTGTACTGCCGGTCTTGGCGGAGCACGGCGAGATGGACTTTGTACAGCAGCAGATTCGCCAATGCTGGGGCTGGATGCTGGAGCAGGGGGTGACGACCTGGTATGAGGTCTTCGATCCGCGTTGGAGTCATTGTCACCAATGGTCGGGATGTCCGACCTGGATATTGAGCCGGTACGGGCTTGGGATACATGCCCGCTTCGATCTTGGGGAAGGGGTTTATCGTTTCGGGTTCGAACCCGGTTCGCTGAAATGGGCGCAGGGCCATCTCCCTGTGCAGGATGGTACCGCCTGCCCGCAAGGAGGCGAAACGCTTGGCGTGAAGTGGAAGCGACAGGGCGGATACTATGAGTTCGAGATCGAGTGTCCGCATCCGTTTACGCTGATGACGGAAGAGGAAAACCATTCTTTTGCCGCTGGGGCGCACGGGTTCTCATGTGTCCGGCAGGGACTCGGATGGAAGATCGAGCGGCACTGTCCGGTCGAAACCGGCACCGAAGTGATTTCCTGAGTGCTAAAACTCGATTTCATTTATATTTAATAAAAAATGTTTAAACATCATATACGAGCAGTCCTTTTTGACCTGGACGGAGTTGTTGTCCGCACGGACCGGTTTCACGAACTGGGCTGGGTACGCTTGGCCGAAGCCCACGGCTGGGATTTTTCGGCGGAGTTGGGACACCGTCTACGCGGCATCAGCCGCCTGGAGTCGCTGGACATCATCCTGGGCGAGAACGGCCTGGCTGGCGTGAGCGATGCTGACCGCACCGCCTGGGCCGAGGAGAAAAACGCTTACTACCGCGAGGCGGTGCAAGGGATCGATGAGACCGATGTGTTGCCCGGTGTGCTGTCGTTTATCCGCGAACTACGCGAGCGCGACATCAAGGTGGCGCTGTGCTCGGCCTCTAAGAACGCGCCCGAGGTGCTCCAACTGCTGAAGATCACAGACCTGTTCGACGAAGTTGTCTGCGGGCTGGACATCACCCGCTCGAAGCCGGACCCGCAGGTTTTTGAAATGGCGGCCGAACGCCTCGGCGTGCCGAACTTCCATTGCCTCGTCTTCGAGGACGCTCCCAGCGGCGTCGAGGCAGCCCGCCGCGCGGGTATGAAATGCGTCGGGGTGGGGACCGCCGAAGGGCTTCCGGAGGCTCCTGTAGTGATTCCCAACTACGCCAACATTGACATCGAAGCTCTTCTGGATTCGGCCCGTCCTTTCCGCCCGGAACCGCACGGTTGGCGACTGGTGGAGGATCAATTTCGACCCCGGCGTTCGCTCTACTGGGAGTCGATGCTGGCCGTGACCAACGGTGTCTTCGGGGTGCGGGGGAATCTGGAAGAGTCCACCCCCGGCGTCGAGAGCTACCCGGCCACGTTGGTCAACGGCGTGGTCGGCTATACCGATTACCAGTACATGTGGAAGTTTCCCGGCTTTCCGGATCGCGGTCACTGCGTACGCAATGGCGGGGAGTGGACCCTGGTCGAACTTTGGGTGGACGAAGAACGCTTTGATATGGCTGGTCCGGGACTGAAGTCCCACCGTCGTTGGCTCGACATGAAGGCCGGGAGCATGCACCGCGAGTTCGTCTGGGAGACGGCAACTGGCGTACGCGTGGAGGTGAAGACCCGGCGTCTGGCCTCGATGGTACGGCGGGAAACTGCGGTATTGGAGTACACGGTCAGGGTATCGCAGGACTGCGAGGTGCGGTTGCTCACGCGGACCGTCGGAAAGCCTCGCAGCCGCCATTTCAAGGAGGCCGAAGTGGTCTGCCGGGAGTGGGGGCAGCGCGAGGGTTGGACGACAGGACACTTCGAATCTTTGACCAGCGGCCAGGGCATTGGCTACGCCGAGCAGGTGACCGCAAATGGCGAACTTGTCTCCCCGCTCGTGGCGAAAGATGAAGTGCGGGTGGAGTTTTCCCGTGCCCTCAAGGCCGGAGGTTCGCTCAGACTGGGCAAGCGTGTGGCGATTGTCACCGAGCTGGAATGCCCCAGAGCGGACTTGCTGACCCGTGCGGTTAACTGCGCCCTGACGGCGCCGGAGATCGACTGGCTGTTTCAGGAACAGGCAGATTTTTGGGAGCGATATTGGGAAAAGGCCGATATAGTGATTGAAGGCTCAGCTCTGGATCAACTCGGCGTCCGCTTGAGCCTTTTTCATAACCGCCAGAGTGTGCCTGAAGACGGCGTGCGCAGTGTCAGCGCCAACGGCCAGACCGGCGATAACTACGGGGGCCATGTTTTTTGGGATACAGAAATGTACATCATTCCACCCATCCTTTACAGTGAGCCGGAGCGGGCTCGCGGGATGCTGGAGTACCGTTACGGTATTCTGGACAAGGCCCGCGAACAGGCCAGGCGGATGCAGGGCAAGGGTGCGCTTTTCTCCTGGAACTCGATCACCGGCGAGGAATGCGCCCACGTCTATGAAGCCTCGACCGCTGAGTACCACCTGCAAAGCGCGGTAGCCTGGGCAGTGGACCGCTATGTCGAGGCGACCGGTGACTTGGAATTCCTGTACGCGATGGGGGCGGAAATGATGTTCGAGACCGCCCGCTTCCTGCGGGACCGCGGGTGCTTTGTCCCGCACAAGGGCGACCGCTTTTGCCTGAATGTGGTCTGCGGCCCGAACGAGTACTCTTGCGGCGTTGATAACAACGCCTACACCAATTACCTCGCCCAGTGGCACTTCCGGCGTGCTGCCGAGGTCTTCGCCGATATGGAGCGGCAGGCCCCTGAGCGTTTTCGTGAACTGTGCGCGCGCATCGGCCTGGAGGCCGACGAGGCGGATTCCTGGCAGGATGCAGCCAGCCGCATGTACCTGCCGTGGGATGAGGCGCTGGGCATCGTCCCGCAGGACGACCAGTTCCTCGGGCGCGATCCGGTGGACATGTCGAAAATCCCGTTGCACACGGATGTGCGTTCGCTGGTACACCCGCTCAACCTGTGGCGCATGCAGTTGATTAAACAGGCCGACACCGTGCTGCTGCTCTTCTTATTCGGTGACCTGTTCGACCGTGAAACGAAGCGCCGGACGTATGAGTTTCACGAGGCGCGCACGAATCACGGCTCATCCCTGTCCGGTTGCATTCACAGCATCGTGGCAGCGGAACTGGGCTTGGCGGAGGACGCCTACCACTTTTTCCGCGAGGCGGCGCTGATGGATATTAACGACCTCAAGGGTAATACGGATGGCGGCGTTCATTCGGCTTGCTTGGGTGGAACCTGGATGGCGCTGGTCAATGGCTTTGGCGGAATGCGCGAAACCGCCGAAGGACTTTCCCTGGATCCGGCGCTGCCCGAGGCTTGGAGTGGTTACAGCTTTCCGCTGGTGTGGAGGGGCCGCCGTCTGCGCGTGTCGTGCGACAGTGAAAGCCGCCGCGTTGAACTGCTCAGTGGTGACCCCCTCGATATTGTCTTTGCCTCGGAAGAGGTTTCGCTGAAAATCGGACAACCCCATGAAGCTACCCATGCCAAAGCCTGTGCCCTCGGTTAAGTCTGTGCCGCGGTTGTCCGTGGCATTTGCTCTTGCTTCGTCCTGTCTGCTGCCGGCCAGTTCGACGACGGCTGCGGAGGTGCCCGCCGGTGGCGTGGCATCGTTGCAGGCGAAGGTTTCGGGCGCGTCGGAGTTTTTGTATTATATCTGGGACACCGGGGACGGGCGCCTGGTGCCCGGCTCTCTCGGTCGGACCGGGGCAGGTGCATGGATGGATGTCCCGTACTACACGCCCGGCAGCTACTCGGCCGCGTGGAGCGCGGTAACGCATTCGGGAGTGTGTATCCGAGGTTCAACTACGCCGGTTAAAGTTCTGCCCGTGCAGGATCAGATGCGCCCGGATGTGCTTGTGCCTGCGGTGAAGGAAATCTGGCAGGGGTCGATACGTGCCCGACTCGACGGGGCCAAATCGCGTGAGATGACCCCGGCGGCGGCTTACGAGGCGGGGGGCGTGGACTTGGTCTTTGACGGAATGCAGGTGGTGGAGTGGCTTTGCCTTTTTCCGGGCGAGGCTGCCTGGCCGGAAGATTTCGAGGTATATAGCAGCGAAGATGGCGGCGCGACCTGGTACCCGGTTATGAGCGCCCGCTTCAACGCCTTCCCCGATCCCGGTAAAAAAGTGGTCTGGATCCCCCTGCGCGGGTTGGTGGCGGACGCGATTCGCGTGCTGGTCCCCCGTGGCAACGGACCGCGGTCGGACGGGCCGTGGGGTCTGCTCGACGCCTGCGTGCTGGGAGGGGGTGAACCGGACTGGACGCTTGCGGGCGCGGCCCCCGGCGAGGTGGCGGCCTGGAACAACCTCTGGCTCAACTATGGCATCGCCTCCAACGAAGTGCATGACCGCTTTGACCCGTGGTGGCCGACGGAGCGCCCGCTCGACGGGGGCATGGTCGGCATTGGAAGCAGCGAGTGGTTTTACTGGAACGCGCTCAAACTGTCATGGCTGGGTCATGACAAACAAGCCCGGCGGTTGGAGGATTACTTCGTCCGCAACCCGGTCGGAGAGGATGGCTATGTGTGGACTTCGCCCGGAGGAGAGAAACACCTCGGTCACAGCCGCCACTACACGACCAACGCCACCTACGCCATGTCCGTGGCGCACCATTACCTGATGACCCGTGACCGCGCTTTTCTGGAGCGCACGGACCCGCGTTCGGGCGAGTCCGTCCTGGCCAAGGCCCGCCGGGCGATGGATTACCAGTTGAAGGAGTTGGGCGGGCGCAGTGGCTTGATCACTTATGTGGACAAAGAGCACGATGGCACCGCTACCAGCCAGGGAAGCAACTATTGGGACTTTTGGCTCTTCGGACATGAGTCTGCCTATGGGAACGCCTGGTTTTACCAATCTCTCGGACTGTGGGCCGAGATGGAGGAGGCACTCGGTGAGGACGTCCGCGCGCAGGAACTGCGTTCGCTCAGGCTCAAGGTTCGCCAGCGCTACAACGAGACCTTCTGGGACGACGAGACCGGGCGCTACATCGGTTGGGTTGATGTGAATGGGAACAGATACGACTATGGCTTTACCTTCGTGAATCTGCACGCATTGGCTGCGGGGCTGGCCGATGAGGAGCAGGCCGAGTCGGTGTTGGCTTGGCTCGACGGCACGCGTCGGGTTGAGGGCGACGATGCCGACGATGTCTATCATTTCGGATTCGCCCCGCGCAGCACGACGGTCGATGCCCGGCGGGGAAACTCGCGTGTGATTAACACCTGGAACGGGGCGCTCGATGTCGAACCCGGCGGGAATGCCGCCTTTGGCGCGCAGATTCAGAACGGCGGTGCGATCCTTTATCCGAGCTATTACGACCTGCACGCCCGCTTGCGTTATCGCGGGGCAGGGGACATGCGCCAGCGCTGGGAGGGGATTTACGAGAGCTACCAGACCGATCAGCTACGACGCGATCCGGGCAACTTCCGGGGGCACAGCGATGTGGTCGGCATCCTGCGCGAGTTCCCCGAGTCGGGGTTGGTGCCGTATTTTTTTGTCGATGGGCTGGTCGGTGTCACTCCAGTGGCTGAGGGGTGGCGGATCGAGCCTCATTTACCCCCGGATTGGTCGGGGGTGGTGCTTCGAGGTATCAGCCTTGCTGGTCGAGAGTACACGGTACGCGTCGGCTCCGATAAGGACGATGCCGCCGTGGAAGAAGATGGAACGGTGTTTGTGCCGCTCGGGCAGAGTGTCGTGCTCGGGGTGGACGGGCAACTTATTCTGAAAGAGGAGGGACCGCAGTGAAGGCTATTATCGTAACGTGTGTGCTGGCTTTTTCAGGCCTGGCGGCGGTGGCCGTCTCCGGGGCGGAAGGGCGTTCGGCGCTGTGGATGACGTTTGATCGCGGGCTGGATTATTCGCGCCAGATTCGTACGGCCCAGGCTGCGCGTGGATGGTCCGTGGTCGAGGAGGACGCGGTTAGCGGGAACCGCTTGTTGCGTGTGGATTACCGTTTCGACGCGCCCGGACAGGGGTCGTTGCTGGTCTTTGATCTGGTGCCCACGACGCTGGAAAAGATCCGTCTGCGGGTGCGCGTGTCACGAGCCGCAGGCGGGCCATTGCGGGTCGGTCTTTCGGCCAATAGTGTGGGCGGTGGCGGTTATGTGGCTCCGGACGTATTGGTCCCGGCGAACGGTAAGTGGACGACGCTTGAGATGGATTTGTCTGGCCAATTGTCCGGTATTTACGCCAACGGGAAACGTGTACAACAGGAACGTATATCTGCTGAAGAAATTCGTAAACTCGCGCTGGAGCGTATTATCGTGAACGTGCGCCTGCCAGCGGGTGCCGATGCACGGGCGGGCGGCGAATTTTATGTGGATTTCGACCTGCTGGAAGGTTTTCCGCCTGATGACAGTGAATGATGGTTATGATTTAAACTACGAGTAATGGATTTTGTGATGAAATGGATTAAACTTGCTTGTGTCTTTGTGTTTTTCATGGCCGCTGCCTTGGCGGATGATCGGCCGAATATCGTCTTTCTCCTGACCGACGACCAGCGTTACGACTCGCTGGGAGCGACCGGCAACGAGATCATTCATACGCCCGAGATTGACGCCCTGGCTGATGAGGGAGTTATCTTTGACAACAGCTTTGTTGTTTCCTCGGCCTGTGCGCCCAACCGGGCCGCCATCTTTAGCGGGATGTATAACCGAACGCTCGGGGTGCGGGATTTCAGCTCGGACTTCACACCGGAGCAGCGGGAATATCTGTATCCGTTTCTGCTGAAGAAGGAGGGGTATTTTATCGGCTTTATCGGTAAGTGGGGGGTGGCGGCCACCATAGCCTCGACGCTGGAACCTTACCGTGAACGCTTCGACTACTGGCGCGGCTTTGTCGGGCAAGGAAATTACTACACAAGGGATCGGCAGAACCGCCATCTCACTCAAGTGCTGGCTGACGATGTGGAGGAATTTCTCGATGTGGTCCCGAAGGGAAAGCCCTTTTGCCTGTCAGTTAGTTTTAAGGCTCCGCACGGCCCGTGGAACCAGTATGACCGGCGATTCGCCGAGGATTTTGAAGACCGGGGCATTCCCTTTCCTCCTACATTGGACAAGTACTTCGTGGATCAATTGCCGCCCTTTATGCGCACGTTCCGGCTCTCGCTGGACGGGCGCAGCCTGGAGCAGTTTGAGCAGTTTCACGAAAAATTTGTCCGCGAGTACTACCGACTGATTCTCGGGGTGGATGAAGCCGTCGGGCGTATTCGCAAGGCGCTGGAGGCAAAGGGCCTGGCCGACAATACGATCATCGTTTACGCCAGCGACAATGGCCACTTCCTCGAAGAGTGGGGCTTTTATGGCAAGTGGCTCATGTACGAGCCGAGCATCCGTGTGCCGCTGATCGTCTATGATCCGCGCCTGCCCAAAGAAGAGCGCGGGAAGCGTGTGAAGGAACAGGTGCTGAGTGTTGACTATGCGCCGACGTTTCTGGACTGGGCCGGGGCCGATATACCTGAGCGCATGCAGGGGCAAAGCCTGCGCGAACTGGTTGAGGGCGAAGCGCCTGATGATTGGCGCGAGGACTGGTTCTACGATTATGCCTTTGAGATGTACCCCGGTGACATTCCCAAGAGTATCGGCGTACGCACCGACCGCTACAAGCTCGTGCGCTACATCTCGCCGCGTCCACAGTACGAGCAACTCTTTGACCTCCAACGCGACCCGCTGGAGTTGAAAAACCGGATCGACGACCCCGAGTACGCGAATATCCGCCACGACCTGAGCAAGCGCCTTTCGGAGTACCGCAAGAGCCTTCCCGACAACGACCCGGACTTTGAGGAGTATGTCAACACCTATGAGGTGATCGGCATTGGCGCGGACTTCCCCGATGCCGAACTTGACTTCAGTGAGGTTGATGAGGTCGGCCAGACTTTCACGGCGGCGACGGATCACCTGATGCTGGTCGAGTGGCGCTGGCCGTTCTTTATCTCGCGCTACCCGGACAGCGGGGTCGATGTGGTATTGCGCCGGGGTGGCCCGGAGGGAGAGATTCTTGGTGAAACTTGGATAGAGGCGACGGACATCTACAACCTGAACCGCTCGCGCGCGTCCTTTGAAGTCGCCGGGCTGGAGCCGGGTGAAACGCTTTACGTGGGCATACGTCCGCAGTCCAAACCGGGCAAGCGGCGCATTGGCCTCTGGCGCTACACGAAGGACTGCTATCCGGGTGGGGAAGCCTTTATCAACGGCGAGGCCGCCGGAGGCGATATCCCGCTGGCCTTCGTGTTCCGCAAATAAGGAGTCTCTGTTTTCCATTGCTTATGTCCCAGCCCAAGCCAGAAAACACCCAGCCGTCGACTCAAGCGGCAACCGAAGCAACTGAAGCGCATGTGCCGCTCGGCAAAAAGCTGGGCTATGCCAGTGGCGCGCTGGCCGACAATCTGATCATGAACGGTTTCAGCACGCTTGTGCTACCGGTCTATAACATCGGGCTGTTTGTCAACCCGGTCTTGCTGGGCTGGGCGATGGCGATTCCGCGTTTTTTCGACGCGCTGACGGACCCGATAATGGGCAACCTTTCGGATAATACGCGGACCCGGTGGGGACGTCGCCGTCCGTACATTGTGGCCGGGATTCTCGCTACGGTGTTACTGTTGCCGCTGCTGTGGCTCTCGCCGAGCACGGAGGACTGGTCTGTGTTCTGGTGGCTGACGGTGTTCGGAGTCCTGTATTTTCTGGCCTACACGGTTTTTATTATTCCGTACCAGGCACTTGGTTTTGAGATGACCACGGACTACGATGAACGCACGCGTCTGCTGGCCTGGCCGAATTATTTCGGGTTGACGGCTTCGTTCATTATGCCGTGGTTGCCGCGCTTCATCGAATACCAGGGCTTTGGCGGCCCGGTGAAAGGCGCGGTCTGGGTCAGTATCGGGATGGGGGCGGTTATTCTGGTGGCGGGGTTGCTGCCTGCCATTGTCGGTCGCGAGATCGCCCGGGCTGAGGAGCAGCAGAAGATCCGCCTGCTTGATGCGATCAAACTCACGCTGAAGAACCGGGCCTTTCTCGTCGTGGTGATGGCCAATGTGGTCATGTTGATGGGGCTGGCCACCTTTGTGAACCTCAGCCTCTATGTGAACATTTTCTACATCTATGGAGGAGACCGCGCGGCGGGGACGGCTCTGGCCGGTATCTCCGGCTCGACCTATGCGGCGGCGTCCTACTTGAGCGTTCTGCTGGCGACAGCTATTGCCACGCGCGTTGGGAAAAAGACAGCCTGCCTCGTGCTGCTGAGCCTGACGTTTATCGGGGTGGTGAGCCTGTGGTGGACGCTGCGCCCCTCGATGCCGTACCTCCAGCTTGTCTCGACGGTGGTGATTGGCTTTGGCCTGCAAGGCTCGTGGATGATGTTTTTTATCATGATCGGCGATGTCTGCGAGGAGGACGAGCGTGAGAATGGCCTGCGCCGCGAAGGTATTTTCAGTGCCATCGGTGGCTTCTCCCGTAAGATGTCGGTGGCGGCGGCGTCGGTATTCGGAGGCACGCTGTTGAGTATTATCTCGTTTGATGCTGAGGCTGCCGCTAACGGCGAACTCGATCCCGCCGTACTTGTGCATTTGAAGGAAGCTTTTGTGTTCGGGCAGGCGGCGGTCGTCCTGTTGGGGATGGTGCTGCTGGCGTTTTATCCGATCACGCGGGCGCGGGCCGAGGAGACGCAGGCGATTCTAGGAGAGCGTAAACTCCGGCTGAATTCGGAGCAGTTAACTGATGATTATAACCCCAACGAATTGTCATGATATTTCGGATACATAAGCTTGTTACATGTCTTTTCCTTCTCGCATTCCTGTGTGGATGTCTGGTTGCCCGGGCCGGAAGTGAGCGGCCAAATATCCTGCTGATTATGGCGGATGACCTGGGCTATGCCGATATCGGGGCGCATGGGAATGTGGAATTCCCGACGCCGAATCTGGACCGGTTGGCCGGAATGGGGATGCGGTTTACCCAAGGCTACGTAACTGGTCCGGTGTGCGGACCTTCTCGGGCTGGGCTGATTACCGGGCGCAATCAGGAGCGTTTCGGCTTCGAGGGGCACCCCGGTCCGAAGGATACCTGGGGGCTGCCGCTGGACGAAGATACGCTTCCAGCCAGCCTGAAGGCGGCTGGTTATCGTACGGCGCTCTTTGGAAAATGGCACCTGGGGTCCGAGCCCGGCTACCGGCCCCTGGACCGTGGGTTCGATGAGTTTTACGGCTTCCTGTCCGGCATGCATGATTACTTTAAGCAAGATGATCCCAACTGGGGCTTGATTGTCGAAGGGGAGGGCTCGCCGGCGGAGCTGCCGCAGTACCTGACGTTCGAATTGGCCGATCGGACCGCCGCCTTTATCCGCCGTCAGGCGCAGGAAGACAGCCCGTTCTTTGTCTGGTTGTCATTTAATGCTCCGCACACGCCGATGCAGGCCCCACGGCGTTATTTGGATAAGGCGCAGCATATTGAAGGCAAGCTGCGCTCAACCTATGCCGCCATGGTAATGGCGATGGACGACGCCATCGCGACCGTCATAAACGCTTTGGAGGAGAGCGGTGTTCTTGATGACACGGTTATTGTCTTTATGAGCGATAATGGAGGGGCGATGTTGGATGGCGGCGCCCGTAACGGCGCTCGTAACGATCCGCTTCGCGGTTCGAAGGCCCAGCTCTGGGAGGGAGGCGTGCGCGTGCCGTTCTTTATCATTTGGCCCGAACAAATCCCGGCAGGCCAGGTGCGTGATGAAATCGTTTCAAGCCTGGACCTTTACCCGACGTTTACCGCCCTCGCCAACGCTACTACCCCGGACAAGCTCGAAGGTGTGGACCTTTCTGCTCTCCTGCAGGGAGAGCCGATGCCTGAGCTATTTCAGCGTGAGCTGCACTGGAGGTTTTATGGCACGCAGAAAGCCGTTCGACGTGGCGACCTGAAGTGGGTCCGTGTGAGCGGGGATGGCGGGCTCTATGGCATGAGCAAGAGCGTCCGGGAAGACGAGGATCTCTCGGAAACGCACGGGCCGGAAGCTGAAGCATTGGAAGAGAGCTGGGTGGATTGGAATTCGGTGAACCCCAAGATCAAGCTACATCAACAGCAAATGTTGGAATCCGAATCGAGAACAGGTCAATCTAAAGGCTCCGACTGACTTTGCCAGTGACGCAGTATGCGTGGACACGGTCAATCACCTGTGACTCATTCGTTAGCTTTTCTGTAAACTGTCGTTCATGGCGCGCTTATGGGTGTTTCGATGAGACAACCTGATTCGAGCAGGAATGGGATTTTACGGACGGAGCCAGTTGGCACGAGGTTGTGCGCTTCAGCAATCGAGCGTGGTGGGGAGAAGCTCCAGTTTCATCGAAAAGTACGAGCGAGTTGGATTGGCCCTCGGGACGTAACCACTCGGAGGGGACATGGTAAAACCGCTCAACGGAGTCGGGCTCTACTTTCGCCTGGAGGCTTCCTTTCATCCAATCCATCCAGGGGCCCATGGGGTCTGTGTTTGGGAGCAGCCAGTAGCGCCCGAGGCAATGCCCGTTAATCCATGCCATCCCCTTGCCCATGCCATAAAGATCGAGTCCCCAGGGACCGGAATCCTTTGGCGTCTTGAAGGCTACACGCCACCAGAGAGGGGAGTTGCTTGGCGGTGGTGTGTTTGACGGCACCTGCCAGGCCAGGAGTGCGCCGGATGCACCGGCGAAATTTGCTCGTTCGCCAAGCAGCGCAGGTTGCTGGCGCCAGGGACCGTCGAGTGGTTGGCCGTCCCAGGTGACTGGCCCCCATAGCCCCTTTTTTTCCTGGGACATGTTCGCGTATCCGATCATCCAGTCTCCCTTGATTAGTCCGAGGGCGCAGCATAGCACAGTCAGCCGGTGGGGGCCGCCCGAAATGTTGAGGGACTGAAGGTCGATGGTAAAGGTCTGGCTAAACTTGCCTGCATCCAATGATCCCCGGCGTTCAAGTAACGGACCGGAGGTGGTTGCAGCCAACTGGTCGTCGATGAACACATAGGCGATGTCAGCCATGCGGGTGAAATGGAGTTTCGCCGTTCCTGATGCTTGATCCGTATTGACCATGAGCTGGGTTTGATACCAGCAGTAGTCCGTCAGGTCATGGGTCAGGGACAGTTGATCCTGCGGCTGTTGCGAGAGGGAAGCGGATTGCACGGCGTCCGGCCAATCCTGCGGCTGAGGTTCGGGGCGCCAGCTCCAGTCGGAAAAGGGCTCAACGGACTTCTCCCACCCTGGGGTGATTGTCATCAGCTTTTGGGTGGAGTCGTACAAGGTCTCTCCATCTTTGCCGATGATTTTCAAGCTCTTGTTCGCGTCGTCGCAGTGAAACTCCAGTCCAGAGGCGTAACAATAGGTTATGATCCCTTGGGGACTTGTCTGTTTTTGCGGGCGTTCACCCTCAAGCAACTCGCTGGAGCAGGCGAGAAGGGCATGGTTTAACCGCGCGAGATGGGTCGCTTTGTCAGAGGGGAGTCCATACTCGTCGAGGCACCCGCCAAACTCAAATGACGTGGTTGCCAAATACATGCCGTCGCGTTCGAAGTTCGTGCCCCCGTGCCAGAGGTAATAGTTCACGCCCGTCCCGCCAGCGGCGAAAAATCGGGCGGTGGCCCAAGCCAGCTCAGCGGGATCGCGTCGGGGGAGGACGCCGCCCCAAGTGTGGTACCAGCCGACCCAGTTCTCCGTCCACAGGGCGGGGCTATTGGGATGTGCGGCAAAGTGTTCCTCGATGATTTCGTGGGCGCGAAAGGCGTTCAGGGTTTCGAGGGCGTCGCCCGCGCTGGCCGTGGCTCCGTCGCGCCCCGCCTCGGCTGCGCGTCCGGCGGCGCAGGTTACCCAGGGGATGTCCAGTCGGAGCGAGTTTGCAAGGTTTACGGACCACTGGAGGTAGCGCTTGCCGGCTTCGCCGTAGGTCGAGGCGATGTTGTCGTACTCATTTTCAATCTGCGCCAGGATGATCGGTCCTCCGGATGGCGCGCAAAGCGGCCGGATTAACTCAGCGACGAGACGGACCCAGCGTTCCTTTTCCCGCTTAAAAGGTTCATTGTCGGTGCGCATCATTATGCCGGGGATGTCGCGCAGCCAGCCGGGGAGACCTCCATAATTGGTCTCGGCGCAAATGTATGGGCCAATGCGCAGGATAACATGAAGCCCTTCTTGTTGTGCCAGTTGGCAGAATTTTACCAGATCCAGGCGGTCCGAGAAATCGAGCACTCCACGGCGGCGTTCGTGCAGATTCCAGAATACGTAGGTCTCCACGGTGTTAAGGCCGCTGAGGCGCATGTGCCGGAGGATGTTCCTCCACATTGCCGGAGTGCTCCGGGGGTAGTGCACAGATCCGCTGAGAATGAGTGTGCGCTTGCCGTTGATGAGCAGCGCTCGCTGGTCATAAGAAACTTTCATGCGGGAAAAATTTAGGTTGGTTGGAAAGAGACGGCGTTGTCGCTGGTACTGCCAGATCAGGTCCGTACGGGCAGGGAGGGGCGGCAGCCGGGGCCGGTTCGTTTAAGATGACGCGAGTTTGCTCTCTGGAATGAGATGGGCATTTGCTCCGTCGGGAAGGGTGGGGCGCAGGCAGACCGAGGAGCTTCGTTTGACAAAGTCCGGCATGATAAGAATGTCTCGGGAAGCGGGGGCATCGGTGCGCGGAAGTTTTGTCCGACTTCCTAGCTGGACGGCCAGGTGGGTCAGTGTCTGGACGACCCGGCCGATGTGCATATCAAATGTTGTCAACGGGGGATCGAGGTCGGCAGTGACGGGCATGTTGTCGTGGCCGATCAGGCTGAAATCCCTGGGAATGCTCAAGCCGGCGTCGAGTGCGGCCCGGCGCCCGCCGATGGCCAGCCAGTCGGAGGCAAAGACCATCGCGGTGGGCCTTTCCTCGGGAGCCTTTCGCTGGAGCAAGGGGAAAAGGGCTTCGCGTGAGCCTTCCTGATTACAGTCGGCTCCGGGTAGGCAGAATACCCAGTCGCTGTGCCCGAGGAGACCCAACTCCGTGAGGGCGGCGGGAAATGCTTCGGCATATTTACGGAAATACAGCTCCTGTAGCGGCCCGGTCATGAGCCCGATGCGGGTGTGTCCCTGCGCGACGAGGTATTGGACGGCCTGCTGGCAGCATTGGGCGGCGTCCACCAGTACGCTGATTTGGTCAGGGAAGGGAGAGTGCTTGTCGAACAGTACTGCCGGGATGCCGACATTATGTGCCACGGCAAAGGAATCCGTGGAAAAGTGGCCATAGAAGATGCCGACATCGACCTCCAGTGCCTGTGTGCGGAGGTTCACGTCCCCCTCGTAGTAGAAGACACGCATCTCTACCTCGCGCAGATCAAGGGCTTTGCGGAGGCGTTCGATCAGGTTCAGGGCGTTGGGGTTGATGTCCTGCTTCGGGCCATAGAAAGGGGCAAAGAATAATCCGACCGTCATGGTTGGACGATCCTTGAGCATACGGGCCGCGCCGTTGGGGGTGTAGCGATGGGTGCGAGCGGCCTCAAGCACGCGTTGCCGTGTGCTGGCCCCTACGCCAGGTCGGTTGTTGAGCGCTCGCGAGACGGTGACGATACTCAGGTTCAGGATGCGGGCCAGCCCTTTGAGGTCCATCGGGCGTCCGTCTGTCTTGTCGCTGACGAGGGATTTACTGTTTGCCTCTTGGGTCGTGGAGGATCTCCGGCTGGATGCGTTCATCGAAGTAGATATAGGGCTGCGGGTTTAAAGATAAAGGTTCGCTTGTGGTTTCTTGAAGGGCTGCGAGTCGGGATGGCGGTTCGGGGAATTCCTGAATGTTCCTATGTAATCAGATATCGGCATGACTTTGCAATAAAAAAGATAATCGTTTAAAGTCATTTGGTTTGATTGTTTTGTCGTCTGTAATTTGTTCTTTTATAGTTGCTTACGTTGTTTGTTCTGTCGGTAATGTGGCTTTTGTGGGTTAATTTTTTTATTTTTTGGGGCTGACCTAGTGTTATGTTAGCTAAGTTTATTGCAAAATTGATTGATTTTCTGGAAAATCTCTTCCGGTGATGCGGTCCAGTTGAACGGTTTTGGATTTTGGTTATTTTCGTCGATGTATTCGAGTATGGCCTTTCGCAATTGAGGCAGGCTTGAGAAAGAACCTCTACGGATGATATCGAGGGTGATTTTGGCAAAGAAGCGTTCGACTTGATTAAGCCAGCTTGAGTGGGTTGGGATGAAGTGAAAGTGCCAGCGCGGATGAGCAACGAGCCAATCGCGCACCGCTTTGGTTTTGTGAGTAGCGTAGTTATCAACGATGATGTGCAGGTACAACTCTGCCTGGACGGTGGCGTCGATTTTGTTGAGGAAGGCCAGGAAGTCTTTTGAGGTGTGGCGCTTGCGGCACTGGGCCATGACCTGTCCGGTTTTGATATCGAGGGCGGCAAAGAGTGTGGTGGTGCCGTGGCGAAAGTAATCGTGAGTCTGTCGGGCAGGCACTCCGGGCATTAGGGGCAGGATCGGCTGGGAGCGTTCAAGTGCCTGGCACTGGCTTTTTTCGTCCACCGAGAGCACCAGGGCGTTGGCGGGCGGGCTGGTGTATAACCCGACCACGTCGCGTACCTTCTCGACAAAAAACGGATCGGTGGAGAGTTGAAAGGTCTCGCTGCGGTGCGGTTGCAGCCCAAAGGTACGCCAGATGACGCTGACGCGTTCGTTACTGATGCCTGCCCGCTGGGCCATAGAACGGGTGCTCCAATGCGTGGCGTTTTTGGGGGTAGTTTCCAGCGTCAACCGCAGGACCTCGGCCACTTTATCGTCACTGATGCGGCGTGGCGGACCGCCGCGCGGAGCATCTGTGAGCCCCTCGATGCCATGCTCAATAAAGCGTTTGCGCCACTTGCCTACGCTCACATGACTCAAGGCCACTTGCTTACTAACTGCCGTATCCGTAAGGCCCTCAGAGCTCAACAACACGGCCTTGGCGCGAGTCGCTATGCCCTGGGCACTCTTGCGCGCACGGCTCAAGCGCTCAAGCTCTGTGCGGTCCGAATCGTTCAAATCTATCGGCTCACTCGGGCGTCCTGGGCGTGGCATCAACACAACATGAACCATATGATAGTTTTAGCAAGAACTTAGCTAACACAACACTAG
>NZ_JACHVB010000020.1:300000-437272 GCF_014230085.1 Ruficoccus amylovorans
CGCGCGGGTGGCATTCGCCGACGCGGACACTACCAGCCTGCAAATCACCAGCGAAGTCACGCTCCAACAGTTCGACATCGAGGAGCCCGGCCTCGAAATCAGCGACAACGCCCAGTGGTGGCCTTTCCAGTACGATTCCGGGGAGCGGCTGGACCTGGTGTCTTTTATGACGCCCTCATTTTTCCGGGACCAGGCCTCGGTGCGGCAGTGGGTGGACGGCATCATGACCGAGCAGACCGACTGGCACACCGCAGACCTGCTGGCCCGGCTCGCCGCCGAGACCGCCAACACCTTCACCTACGCCATGCGCGAGGAGGAAGGCGTGCAAACCCCGTCGCAAACCCTCCAGCGCCGGGGTGGTTCCTGCCGCGACTTTGCCACGCTTTTCATCGAGTCGTGCCGGTATCTCGGGCTGGCCGCCCGCTTCGTCAGCGGCTACCTGCACGCGCCCGAACTGGCCTTTGCCGCCGGTTCCACCCATGCCTGGTCCGAGGTCTATCTCCCCGGCCAGGGATGGCGCGGGTTCGACAACACCAGCGGACGCCTGTGCGGCCCCGACCACATTGCCACCGCCATCGCTCGCCACCCGGAGATGATTCCGCCGGTTTCGGGTAGTTTTTCCGGCCCGGCCGGCACGAGCAGCACGTTGTCTGTCATGGTCAATGTCAGCGAGCTGCCCTGAGCCCGGCAGTACGCAAGCGCGTTTTTTTTCGCGCCAAGCCGATTCAGGGATTGCCCGCGAAGGCACGCGAAGAGGCGCGAAGGTTTTTTTTAAGGGAGGCTGAAGTCGCTAAGGAACGAATAGGGCTCAGTATGCCTCTGATTTATATACAATCTATGGGTTAAAAACACAGGCGCACAGGATCGCTCACCCTTGATTTTCCGCTCCCTTCTTTTTACCTTCGCGCCTCTTCGCGTACCTTCGCGGGCAAAAAAGACGGCTGGCCACACACTCCTGACGGTGAAATGCGACCCGTTTTTTCCCGTGGAATAGACTTGGCGGGGGAAGCCGGATGGGTGAAACTTTGAGCATGTCCGACTCGAATAAAGGCACCGACTATCTTCAGCACGTGCTTGAGGCTCCCGAAACGGCGCAGGAAAAAGCCCTGCGGCCGCTCTCGTTCGCCGATTTCAACGGGCAGGGCAAAACCATCGAGCGGCTGGAGGTGATGGTCGGCGCGGCCCGCAGCCGGGGCGAGGCGCTCAACCACATCCTCCTGCACGGCCCCCCCGGGCTAGGAAAGACAACCCTCGCGCTCATTCTGGGCAGCGAGATGGGCGCGCAGGTCCGGCAGACTTCCGGCCCCGTGGTCGAGAAACCTGGCGACCTGGCCGGGCTCCTCACCGGCATGGACGAGGGAGACATCCTTTTTATCGACGAGATCCACCGCATCCCCAAGACGGTTGAGGAGTACCTGTACTCAGCGATGGAGGACTTTCGGATCGACATCATGATCGACCAGGGGCCGAACGCCCGCAGTGTCCGCCTGAACATCCCGCGCTTCACCCTGGTTGGCGCAACCACCCGCACCGGCTTGCTGACCGCGCCCCTGCGCAGCCGCTTCACGCTCCAAACCCGGCTTTCCTATTATCCGATTGCGACGATGGAGAAAATCGTCCGCCGCACCTGCAAGCTGCTCGGCGTCGAGGCGGACGCGGACGGCATCGCCGAAGTGGCCCGCCGTGCGCGCGGCACGCCCCGCATCGCCAACAACCTGGTCAACTTCGTCCGCGACTACGCCCAGCAACGCTCGGACGGCAAGATCACCCGCCCCGTGGCCGAGGCCGCGCTGGAACTGCTTGAGATCGACACCCACGGCCTCGACGAGATGGACAAGCGCATTCTGCGCCTGATGGCCGAGAACTACAAGGGCGGCCCCGTCGGGCTGGGTACCATCGCCGTCGCCGTCGGTGAGGAGGAGCACACACTGGAGGAAGTCCACGAGCCCTACCTGATTCAGGAAGGCTACCTCGCCCGGACCCCGCAAGGCCGCGTGCTCACCCCCAAAGCCTGGCAGATCATCGGACTCGACCACCTGCGCGATAAAAGCTCTCAGCAATCGCTGCTGTAGGCCGTGTTTGCGACAGGATGATTGCGGGCTTGCGCAGCCCGCACCCGCGGTGCGTGGCCGCACTGGACAATGAAGGAAGTCCGGCTGGACCAGTAATCGCCTCTTCGCCGCCAGACAAGCGCCCCCCCCGGCTTCTCGCCCAACCGGGCGATTTCCCGCAACACGCGGCTTGCGGATAATCCTCTGTGACAAATGTGTCACGAAACACCGTTCCGGACAGCGTGACTAATTTTCGCGTGCAGGAGAGATTATCCGCCTAATGGCACGAAAGCTGCAATCTTCCCGCCTTAGCATCTAATGACAAAGGAGATGCGTCATTTTTATGATTTCACCGAAAATAAAGAAAACGTCACTTCCGGGTTGAAGTTTGTAAAAATTTCCGTAACATAAACGTAACAATCATTGAATTAACCTTCTAAAATACCACTGCCGATGAAAAAGCGTACACGACTCCAATTCCTCTGGTTCCGGACCGCGTCCTTTTGCGTCATGCTGGGCGTCTTCGGCTGGCACCTGCTGGTACATTGATTTTTTTTCAGGGCGGCTCCGAGGGGTCGCCCTTTTGCATTCCGGGGGCGGGTATTTGCGTAAACAAGTCGCGTGCTCTGCAGCTTGCGACACGCCCTAATGGAGCGCATTACGGCTCGTGTTAACCGATGCTAAAGCTCCATCAGCTCTTTTAATGGCATCGCGCATGGGCCATGTTAGGGTTGAATGAATGTACTTTTGGTTTACCCGGAATTTCCGGCCACTTTCTGGAGCTTCAAGCACGCGCTGAAGTTCGTCGGTAAAAAATCCTCCTTCCCTCCCCTCGGCCTGCTGACAGTAGCGGCGATGTTGCCCGCCGACTGGCAGCTCAAGCTGGTTGACCTGAACGTGCGTCGCCTGCGACGTCAGGACGTGGAGGCCGCCGATGCCGTCATGATCAGCGCCATGACGGTGCAGCAGGATTCGACCGAGCAAGTGATCAAGCTCGCCAAAAGCCTCGGCAAAACCGTCATCGCGGGCGGTCCCTTGTTTACCTGCGAGCCGGAGAAATACCCCGAGGTGGACCATCTCATCCTGAACGAAGCCGAGCTGACTCTGCCGCCGTTTCTGGCCGACTTCGCCGCCGGACGGGCCCGGCGCATTTACAGCGACACGAGCCGTTTCCCGGAAATGGAAAAAACGCCCGTCCCCCGCTGGGATCTTGTGCGGGTCAAGGACTATGCCTCGCTCAGCATCCAGTTCTCGCGCGGATGCCCGTTCAACTGCGACTTCTGCAACGTGACCGCCCTGCTCGGCCACCGGCCCCGGCTCAAGCCCGTCCCCCAGATCATTGAGGAGCTGGACGCGATTTACGCCTCCGGCTGGCGCGGTTCGGTCTTTTTCGTGGACGACAACTTCATCGGCAACAAGCGCGTGCTCAAGCGCGAGCTCTTGCCCGCCCTGATCGACTGGCAGCGCGACAAGACCGGCATTCCCTTTTACACCGAGGCTTCGATCAACCTCTCCGACGACGAAGACCTCATGAACATGATGGCTCAGTCCGGGTTCGACACGGTTTTCATCGGCCTGGAGACGCCATCCGAGCAAGGCCTGGCCGACTGCAACAAAAAACAGAATGTCGGGCGCGATCTCGTGGCCTGCGTGCACAAAATTCAGCGTCACGGGCTTCAGGTCCAAGGCGGGTTCATCGTGGGCTTCGACTCGGACAACGAGAGCATCTTCCAGCGCCAGATCGACTTCATCCAGAACAGCGGCATCGTCATGGCCATGGTCGGCATCCTCCAGGCCCCCGTCGGCACCGCCCTCTACGAGCGCATGAAGGAAGAAGGCCGCCTGCTGGGCAACTCCCTCGGCAACAACACGAAGGCCGTGAGCAACTTTGTCACGCGCATGAACCCGGAAAAGCTCCGCGAGGGCTACCGCAACCTTTTCAAGGGACTCTACCTGCCCAAGCCGTACTATAAACGGGTCAAAACCCTCCTGCGCAACTACAAGGCTCCCGTCATCACCGAGCCGCTCAACTACATAAAAGTCCGGGCCTTCCTGCGCTCGTGCGTGCGGCTAGGCGTGCTGGGCCGGGAGCGCTACCACTACTGGAAGCTGCTGGTCTGGGTCATGCTGCGTCGCCGTGCCCTCCTGCCCCTGGCGGTCAACCTCGCCATCACCGGCCACCACTTCCGCAAGGTGTACGAGCAGGATGCCATGTAGAGCGTTTCAAAAAATACTGTAGCCACAATCGTTAAATAGCTAAATGGCCAATTGTTAATTGTTGGATGCGGAACGGGGAAAGCAACAATTAGCCATTTTAACCATTTAGCCATTCGGCCTTTTTGTGGCGGCTACGACTTTATTTATACCGCTCTAGTGTCGTGTTAGCTAAGTTCTTAACAAATGTTAATGGCCACAAAAAGGCACAAGAAGCACAGAAAACTTCGTGGATACAGAGTTCGCTCTGCGTCTTTGCGCCTCTGCGGTGAAAATATTTTTATCAGGAACTAAGCTAACGGGACACTAGAGCTGGCGTACAGGTCGCCATTTGTGCTCATTCGGGGCCAGCCTGCCCGATATTTCACCTCCAGCCCCGCCGGTGCAGGTTTGTGCCTTACCCGATAAAGGCCGATAAACGACAGGGACGCATTCGCCGCCCGCGCAAGGCGGCAAGCCCGGTTTTTCCTTACCCGACAGATCGGTGTTTACGCCTTGACTCTGTTGGGGTTTCAGGCAGACTTCCCGGCTTTTTATCGGGCCTCCCGAGCGGCCAACAGCCGTCACACGCGCCATGAATTTGAAGGATACGCTCAATCTCCCCCGGACCCAATTTCCCATGAGGGGCAACCTCGTGAAACGGGAGCCGGAACGCCTCGCACACTGGGAAAATCTGGACCTTTACAAGAAGATCCAGGACAAGAACGCCGACGGCCCCCTCTTCGTCCTGCACGATGGTCCTCCCTTCACCAACGGCGATGTCCACATCGGCACCGCGCTGAACAAGATCCTGAAGGACTTCATCCTGCGCTACAAGTCGATGCGCGGCTACCGCACCCCCTACCTGCCCGGTTGGGACTGCCACGGCCTGCCGATCGAGCACAAGGTCAGCCGCGAGTTGCGCGCCGCCAAAAAAGACCTCTCCGCCGCTGAACTGCGCGAAGAGTGCGCCGCCTTTTCCGAAAAATACATCGGCATCCAGCGCGGGCAGTTCAAGCGCCTCGGCGTCCTCGCCGACTGGGAACGCGAGTACAAGACCAAGAACCCCGCCTACGAGGCCGAAATCCTGAAAGCTTTTGCCAGTTTCATCGAGCAGGGGCTGGTTTACCGCAGCAAGAAACCTGTTTACTGGTCCATCCCCTGCGAAACCGCTTTGGCCGAAGCCGAAATCGAGTATCAGGACCACGTCAGCCCGTCCATCTGGGTAAAATTCCGCGTCAGCGAACCGGAAAAGCACGGCCTGCCCGAAAACAGCTTCTTCGTCATCTGGACGACCACTCCGTGGACCCTCCCGGCCAACCTTGCCGTCGCCGTCCACCCGGACCTCCAGTACACCCAGATCGCCTACCAGGGCGAAACCTATGTGGTCGCCCTGCCCCTGGCTGAGCAGTTCATCGCCGACTGCGCACTTGAAGGCGCTGCCGCCGGGGCTCTCCACACAGGCAAGGACTTTGACGGTGCCGAAACGCGTCACCCCTTCATCGACCGCGCCTCCCCCGTCGTGCTGGCCGACTACGTCACCACCGATGCCGGCACGGGCTGCGTTCACACTGCTCCCGGTCACGGGCTGGAGGACTATATCACGGGCCTCAAGTACGGCCTGGAAATTTACTGCCCGCTGGACGACAAGGGCTGTTACGTCGATGACGGGCAAGTGCCCGCCGACCTTGTTGGCGTCAGCGTGCTGGAGCAGAACGGCAAGTGCCCGGCCAACGACGCCGTGCTGGGCATCATCGGCGACAACGGCTCGCTCCTCCAGTGCAAGCGCTACGAGCACCAGTACCCGCACTGCTGGCGCTCGAAGACCCCGGTCGTCTTCCGCGCGATGGACCAGTGGTTCGTCAGCCTCGACCACAACGGCCTGCGCCAAAAGGTGCTCGACGGCCTCGACGGGGTGCAGTTCATCCCCGAGCGCGGCGAGAACCGCATCCGCAGCGCGGTCGAGACGCGCCCGGACTGGTGCATCAGCCGCCAGCGCTCCTGGGGCGTGCCCATCCCCGCCTTTTACACCGAGGATGGCGACGCCCTCCTCGACGCTTCCGTGGTCCGCGCCCTGGCCGAGAAAGTCGCCCACCACGGGACCAACATCTGGTTTGAGCAGGAGCCCGAGCAGTTGCTCGAAGGCATCGAACTGCCCGCCGCCTTTGCCGGAAAGAAGCTGAAAAAAGGCACCGACACCCTCGACGTGTGGATCGACTCCGGCTGCTCGCACCTGGCCGTGCTCAAGGGCAAGCCGGACCTCAAGTGGCCCGCCGACCTCTACCTCGAAGGCTCCGACCAGCACCGCGGCTGGTTCCAGTCCTCGCTGTGGACCGGCATGATCGCCGAGGGCCGCCCGCCCTACGAGAAGATCATCACCCACGGCTTCATCGTGGACGGCAAGGGCGAAAAGATTTCCAAGTCCAAGGGGGCAATGAGCTCCGACGGCTGGGTGGAGAAATACGGCGCGGACATCATGCGCCTGTGGGTCTGTTCGCAAGACTACCGGGGAGACATCCGGCTCTCCGACGGGCACTTCAAGCTCGTCACCAACACCTACCGCTCGATCCGCAATACGCTATACTTCCAGCTCGGTAACCTGCACGATTTCGACCCGGCCAACGACTCCGTCCCCGACGGCGAACTTGACCCGCTCGATCAGTGGGCGCTCAAGCAGACCGCTGACCTCATCGCCGCCTGCACCGAAGCCTTTGAGCTGGCCGAGTTTCACCGCGTCTATCAGCTCGTGGACCGCTTCTGCGGGGTGACGCTCTCGCGCATCTACCACGACATCCTCAAGGACCGTCTCTACACCTACGGCACCGACTGGAAAGAGCGCCGTTCCTCCCAGACCGCGATCCACCTGATTTTCCGCGCCCTCACCCGCCTGCTCGGACCGATCCTGACCTTCACCTGTGACGAGGCCCTCTGCTACGCCGCTACCGACGGTGATTTCGCCCCGGACAGCATCCACCTGCAGGACTGGCCCGTGATCGACTCCGGCCTCTACTCCGAGGCCGTGGCCGCCGACCTCGACGCGCTGCTGGAGTTCCGCAACCGCGTCAACGAGACCCTCGAAGGCCTGCGCGAGCAAAAAACCATCGGCAAGTCCCTCGATGCCCGCGTCACCATCCGTGGCACGGCTTCGGACGCGACATTTGCGCTGCTTCAACGTTACGAGGCGCATTTGCCGGAACTTTTCATCGTCTCGCAGGTCAGCCTGGAAGCCGCCGATGACGGCGAGCTGTCCCTGCAGGCCGATCGTGCCCAGGGCGTCCGCTGCCCCCGCAGCTGGCGCTGGGTGCCCGAACTAGTCTCCGCGGGCGAGTATGGCGAAGTTTCGCCACGCGACCGCGACGCTCTTCTCTCACGAACACATCCTCCAACCCTCTGAACGGACATGCCTGCCAAAAAAAATCCCCAGAAAAAGACGGTAAAGAAATCCGCGTCCTCAAAGCCCGCGGGTAAGGCTGCCGCCAAGACCAAGTCCTCCCCCACTTCCTCACAAAAAACTTCTGCCAGTAAAAAAGCGGCTACGAACGCAACTGGCACAAAAAAAGCAAAATCCGCTGCCAACATGAAAAAAACCGAGAGCAAAGCCGCCGACAACTCCAAGGCGGACGTTGTAGATTCCAAGACCAAAGAAATCGTTCTCAACGCGCGCAAGCGCACCGTGACGCCCGCCCTTTTCAAGCAGCGGAAGGGGGGCAAAAACACGCCTGTCGTCTTCACTATGGAAGACGTCGAGGAGATGCTCAAGAACCGTAAAACCGGCGACGAAGAGCAGGCCAAGGCCGCCGCCGGCAAGGCCCAGCCCAAGAAAAAGGCTGAAACGTCTATCGAAGACATCAAGGTCGAACCCCGCAATCACGGGGCCGCTTCGCTGAGCGATATTCTCGGCTTCAACCCGGCCGAAAAAGCCGCCAAACAGAGCGAGGATAACGTCCCGCAGAAGTGGATCAAGTACTACAAGGCCCTGGTCGAACTGCGCGACCACGTCAACGACGGCCTCCAACTCCACACCGCCGACACGCTCAAGCGCTCGAACAAGGAAGACTCCGGCGACCTCTCCGGCTACGGCCAGCACATGGCTGACGCCGGGACCGACACCTTTGACCGCGACTTCGCCCTGAGCCTCGTCTCCAGCGAGCAGGAAGCCCTCTACGAGATTGAAGAGGCCATCCAGCGCATCTTTAACGACACCTACGGCACCTGCGAGATCACCGGCGAACCCATCGCCAAGGACCGCCTGCTGGCCGTGCCCTTCACCCGCTACTCCCTGGAGGGCCAGCGGGAACTGGAGAAGCAGCGTCGCAACAAGATTCAGCGCGTGGGAGTCCTGAGCGAGGACAGCGACGACGCGATGAACTTCACGGACGACGACGGCGACAACTGAGGCGGGCCGCATGAACGCCGCCCGCCTGCGCCCCTACCGGCTGCTGCTCGTGGTCGCCCTGCTGGTCCTCGTCGTGGACCAGATCACCAAACTGATCATCGTCGAATGGCTGCCGGTGGGCACCTACTTCGTCGGCTCCAGCCTGCCGCCTGTGATCGTGATCCCAGACTTCTTCTATCTGGTCCATATCACGAACAAAGGCGCAGCCTGGGGCATGTTCGAGGGCTACACGCTCGTACTCGGTCTGCTGGGTGTGGTCGCGTTGTATTCAATTTTCCATTACAGGGCCACGCTCGGCCTGAAGCGCCCGCTCATGCAGGTCGCATTCGGGCTGCTGATCGGGGGCATCATCGGCAATATGATCGACCGCTTCGCTTACAAGCATGTGGTGGACTTCATCGACCTGCACTTCGGCTCCTATCGCTACCCCTCATTTAACATCGCCGACTGCGGGATAACCATCGGTGTGGGCCTGTACATTCTGGCCACGATTCTGGACGCCTGGAAAGCCCGCAAGAATGGCACCGTGACGGAAGGCTGAGGCCGGAGCCGCAATCAGCCGTGTGGTCGAGTTTACACAAACGAGTCCACTGGCGCGCTTAGTCTTGCGATCTTGGAAAGGCAGCAGACTGCCTTGGCGAAACGGCTCAGTTTACGTGGACACGGCCACCGGTCGATCCCCTGTAATCGTGGACCGGTATAGGGACCGGTTTTCCAATCCAAGGTGGTCTTTTCGGTTCCGCAAACTATCACGGAAAATTACGAAATTAAAAAGTCGCAAGTCCTTGCTTATGGCGCAGTTAGTCAAAAAAATCCTCTCCTGACGCGGAGAGGCAAAAAAGTGAAATGGTGGTGGGAACTGGATTCGAACCAGTGAACCGATTACCGGAACAGATTTACAGTCTGCGTGCTTTAGCCACTTGCATATCCCACCACTCGAAAGCGGCGTATTCCCTTGCGGGAAAAGTTGATGAAAGTACCGTTCGTCCCGGCTTTGCCAAGTCTTTTTTTGAAAAGATTGGAAGTTAATCGCAAACATCGGCTTCCAGAGCTTGGGTACTTGACGGTGAGCGGGCGGTTTGTTAAAGCTTGACGGAATATGAGTGGTTCAGCAGAGGGCTTCCCCGAAGGGGAGATTCCAGCGCGATACAAGTTTTTTTCACCGCAGGCATGGCGGTGCTATGCGCTGTTTTTAATGGGTGCGCTCATGATCGGGCTGGCGGCTTATGTCTTTACCCTGCTGGAGCATTGGTCGGGGAAGTACTTGGAATGGGCGTTGGGAGTTTCCTGGGCTTTGCCGTTTGTGACGGCTCCGCTCGGGCTCATGACGATTATTTTTATTCGCAACCGCTTTTTTGACGGTACGCAAGGGACCGGGATTCCGCAGACGATTGCCGCGCTCAAAATGGAGGCAGGCCCCAACCGGCGTTACCTGCTATCGCTGCGGATCGCAGTGGGGAAATTCTTCCTGACCGCGCTCGGGCTCTTTTGCGGAGCGTCTATCGGGCGCGAAGGGCCGACGGTCCAGATCGGCGCGAGTATTCTGTCCACCCTCAACCGCTACGCGAAATTCCCGCGTCATCTGGTGGAGCGGGGGTTAATCCTCGGCGGGGGCGCGGCGGGGATTGCCGCTTCCTTTAATGCCCCGGTCGCCGGGACGGTGTTTGCCTTCGAGGAGATCGGACGCTCGTTCGACAAGCACAACGCCAGCACGATTGTGCTGACGGTGGCCATTGCCTGTCAGGTGGTCTTGTCCTGCCTGGGGGGCTTTTATCTCTTTTACGGCGAGGTCAACACCGCGCTCGTGACGGTAACCGGCTGGGCGGCTCTGCTGGTGATCGCGGTGGTGCTGGGAGCGCTCGGAGGGGCTTTTGCCAAGTGTTTGCTGTTGCTGACGGACCGGCTGGTCAAATACTGGACCACGCATCCGTACTGGATGGCAGGCGGAGTGGGACTGGTGCTCGCGCTGATCGGTCTGGCTTCCGGGGGGCTGAGCTATGGCAGCGGCTACGAGCACGCCAAGCAGATCCTGATCGAGGGGGAGCAGTTGCCGTGGTTCTACGCCTTTAGCCGTATGCTGGCGACTTTTGCCACGCTCCTGAGCGGGATTCCCGGCGGTCTTTTTGACCCGACCTTGTCGGCGGGTGCCGGGTTTGGGCAGCTCTTCAGCGAGCTTTTTCCGTCGGTGCCACCGCAGGCGATTATCCTGCTGGCCATGGTCTCGTTTTTCTCCGGCGTGGTGCAGAGCCCGATCACATCGGCGACGATTCTGGTCGAGATGACCAGTGCCTACGAAATGATTTTACCGCTATTGATCGCCGCTATTATCGCTTACGAGTTTTCGCATATGATTTGTCGCAATTCGCTCTATGAGGAAATCTCCGAGACCTTCCTGAGGGTCTTCCGTGAACGTCACGGAAAGGAGATGCAGTCATAAAGACTTTTTTCGGGCTTCAAAGGTTTCCGGACTGGTTGCGCCGACGTTTCTCGGACAATCAGCGTTTCCTGATCCTGTGTACCGTGGCCGGTGTCCTGTGCGGGCTGGCGGCGGTCGGTTTTCATCTGGCGATTGAGTACACCTTTCACCTGGTCTGGCATCTGTCGCAGATGACGGGACCGGTGTGGTTCTGGGTCGTGATGCCGCTGATGCCCGCCGCCGGCGGGTTGATCGTGGGCCTGTTCCTGTGGAAGATCGCGCCGAGCGCCTCGGGCAGCGGCATCCCGCAGACCAAGGCCGCCTATTACAACGATTTTGGCCGAATCACGCTCAAGGACGGATTCTTCCGCTTTCTGCTGGGAACGATTTTTATCGGGATGGGCAACGCCCTCGGGCGGGAAGGCCCGACGGTGCACATGTGCGCGGCCATCGCTTCGACGCTGGGACGCTGGGCCGGACTGGCCAAGGCTCGGGTCCAGGCCATGGTGCCGGTCGGCATGGGGGCGGGCATTGCCGCTGCCTTCAACGCGCCGCTGTCGGCCATCTTTTTTGTTTTCGAGGAACTGCTCTCGGACTTCAGCACAAAGGCGCTGGGCGGGATCGTGATCGCCGTAGTCGTGGCGGCGGCGGTTTCGCGGAGCATCCTCGGTGAAGACCCGGTCCTGCAGGTCGGATTATCCGAGGATAATGTGCGCACGGCCTGGTGGATGCTGGTCTCGCTCCCACTGGGGGTGGCGTCGGGCTTTGTCGGGTCGTTTTTCGTCACTACCCTGCTGAAGGCCCGGAGCATTCAGCGTCAGTGGAAGGGGCTCCCCGTCTGGATGAAGCCGGCGCTGGGCGGGCTCACTGTCGGTATTGTCGGGGTGAGCGCCTTCGCCTTCACGGGCTACTTTGGCGACCCGCAGACGGGGGTGTTCAGTATCGGTTATATCAGCCTCGATGCGGCCTTCGAGGGGCGGCTGATCTTTATCGTGTTGCTGGCGCTGTTTGTTTTCAAATTTATCGCGGTCGTCATCAGCTACGCAACTGGCGGTAGTGGTGGTCTGTTTTCGCCGACGCTGTTTCTGGGCGGGATGCTCGGTGGTATCTTCGGGGTGGCACTGCTGTACCTGCACCGCGAGTTCGGGTGGTTCGGCGGCCTGCCCAGAGACGAGGATGTGGTCGGGGCCTGCGTGCTGCTGGGGATGGGCGCGATGTTCGCCTCTATCGTGCGTTGTCCGATTACCTCGCTGGTCATCATCTTCGAAATGACCCGCAACTACTCCTTTATCCTGCCGCTGATCGCGGGCAACATGATCGCTTACTTCATCTCGGCGCGTAAGCGGGCGGTGCCGCTCTACGACGCGCTGCTGATCCAGGACGGGGTCACACTGCGTAAGATGCCCAGCTACCAGGGGATGCGCGACTACCAAAACCTGCCCGTGAGCGCGATCATGACCCATGACAGCGTGACGGTGGACGGCAGCCTGAACAGCGCCGAAAACCTGAAACTGCTCGACGGACGCAAGCACCACGGCTACCCGGTGATTAATGCCGAGGGCGCACTGTGCGGAATGATTACGCACCACGAACTGCTGGAAAATGTCGAACACGAGCTGAACGAGCCGCTGGCCAAGCTTGTCCTCGACCAACGCTTGGTGACGGTCTTGCCGGACACGTCGATCCGTGCCGTGGCGGCACAGTTGATCAAGGAGGACGTCTTGCAAGTCCCCGTGGTCAGCCAGAAGGACGCGACCAAGCTGCTGGGGATCGTCACCCTGCACGACATCGCCCGCCAGCAAAACGCCGTGACCGAGCAGTTCGGGCGCGACTAGGGCACTTCACCTAAAAGCCGTCCCAGTATCCGTCCTCTTCGTCCTTGCAGACGTTTTTTCTGATCAACCGCAGAGACGCCAAGACGCAGAGTTACTCCTCTGAGCTCTCACTGGTCTTGATGCCTTAGGAGATTTAAAAGGAAGGCCGGAAGGGAGGAGATACCTCTGCATGCCTTGGCGTGCTTTCCGCTCTTCCTGTTAAAAATCCCTGCCCCTCGGGGCCGATCCGACGCGGCAATTATGACTTGTTGCGGAAATACTCCGGTTCGCTGCCGGGTTTCCACTTGATGTTGCAGCCGATGGAGGGCTTTTGCACGTCGTCGGGGATTTCCTCATTATCGAGGACGGCGTCGAGGGCGGCGCGGAGGTCGGAGCCGGTCACGTTGATGCCGTTGCCGGGGCGGGCGTCGTCGAACTGCCCACGGTAAACCAGCAGCCGGTCCCTGCCGAAAACATAAAAATCCGGTGTGCACGAGGCGCGGAAGGCCTTGGCCACTTTTTGGGATTCGTCCAGACAGTAGGGAAAGCTGTACCCCTGCTCGGCGACTTCGCGCACCATGTTTTCCATGCTGTCGTCAGGGTAGTTCTCGATGTCGTTGCTGTTGATCGCGACAAAGGCTACGCCCTTGTCCTGATACTCGCCCGCCAGGTGCGCGATCTCGCGCCGGAGCATGCGCACATAGGGGCAGTGGTTGCAGATGAACATGACCACGTAGGCTTTCGCCCCGTCAAACGCTTCCAGCGACACCGTGTTGCCCTGCGTGTCGGGCAGGTGAAAGGCCGGAGCGGGAGTCCCCAGGGGGAGCATGGTGGAATTTACAGCAACCATAGGGCCAGAGTAATAGCGCATGAATATCCCGCGTCAAGCCGTGCTTGCGCGTGAGAAAATGCCTGTGGGGCCTTTTCGCGTGCGTGTCGCCGAAAATCCCCGCCAACAAATCCGCGCCCGGCTGTCGAAAGGTTTGCCAGCGGCTTTTCCGGTGTTCTAGGCTGTGTCTTTTGTTTTTGCCATGATCGACATCAAACTTTTACGCGACGACCCCGAGGGGCTGAAGAAGGCCATTGCCCGCAAGAAGTTCACCGTGGAGTGGGACGCCATTCTGCGGCTGGACGAGGAGCGCCGCTCCGCCATCAACAAGGCCGAGACCAAGCGCGCCGAGCAAAAGGCCGCCAGCAAGGAAGTCGGGCAGTTCAAGGACAAGAAGTCCCCGGAATTCCAGAGCCTGCTCGCCTCGATGAAGGTCCTCGCCGATGAAGTCAAGGAGCTCGAAGCCGCCGCTGCCGACATTGAGACGCAGTGGAAGGGGCTTTTCCTCTCCATCCCGAACATGCCCGACGCCAGCGTGCCCGAGGGCCGCACCGAGGAGGACAACGTCGTGGCCGCGACCTGGGGCGAACCCGCCGAGGTGTCGGCACACGCCGTTCCCCACTGGGACATCCCGTGGTTTTCGCAGGCCATCGACTTTGAGCGCGGCGTCAAGGCCACCGGCGCGGGCTTCCCGTTCTACGTCGGCGACATGGCCCGGCTTGTGCGTTCGCTGATCAGCTTCTTCCTGGAGGAGGCCCGCCTCAACGGCTACGAGGAAGTCCTGCCCCCGCTCATGGTCAACGCCGCCAGCGCCACTGCCACCGGCCAACTCCCTGACAAGGAGGGCCAGATGTACCACATGCCGGTCGAGGATTTTTACATGATCCCCACCGCCGAGGTGCCGGTCACGAATTTCTTCCGCGAGGAAACCTTCGATGAGGCCGAGCTGCCCGTTTACCGCTGCGGCTACACCCCGTGCTTCCGCCGTGAGGCCGGGAGTTGGGGCAAGCACGTGCGCGGCCTCAACCGCCTGCACCAGTTCGACAAGGTCGAGCTGGTCAAGTGGGTCCACCCGGACAAGAGCTTCGAGGAACTCGAACTGCTGCGCGGCAACGCCGAAGTCATCCTGCAAAAGCTTGGCCTGCCGTACCGCGTCCTGCTCATGTGCGCCGGGGACATCGGCTTCCCCCACGCCAAGCAGTACGACCTCGAAGTCTGGGCCGGTGGCCAGCAGCGTTGGCTGGAAGTCTCCAGTTGCTCGAATTTTACCGATTTCCAGGCCCGCCGCGCCGGTATCCGCTTCCGCCCCAAGGGCGGCGGCAAGGCCGAAATCGTCCACACCCTCAACGGCTCCGGCCTCGCCGTCCCGCGCGTGCTCGCCGCCCTGCTGGAAAATAACCTCCAGCAAGACGGCACCGTCAAGGTCCCCGAATGCCTCCACCGCTGGTGCGGCTTCGAGACCCTCGCGCCGAAAGCAAAGTAGAGATGAGAGGGGGAACGCGGGGCTCGTCCCCGCGCCCGCGCCGGAGGCATGAGATTTCTCCTGCTCCGCACAATCCATATGCCAGACCGCGTGGCCAAGCGCCACTACCAGATAAAAGCTTGAGAAATAAGGACTAGAACCCATGCTAATCGCCATGTCTTCTGGTTCTAGCTACAAAGATCGTATCGCTGCACGTAAATCGCGCCTTCTGGCGCCCTCCGCTGTCGCCGCCACCGTGGCGCTTGGGAGCATCGCCAGCAGCGCCCAAGCGGCGATTTCCTATCATTTGACCCCCGGGGTCAGCGGGGGTTTTCTATCTCTCAATCCCTTAACGGGAGATACCAGCATCAGCTTCGGCGTCAGTGACACCTATCCGATAAGTGCGGGCGCATGCACAACGAACCTGGTTCTTTTAAATGAAGGGAACCTTGGCAGCGGTCTGCACACCGTTATGCTTTCGTCCGGTGATATTGTTGACGAGAATCTCAGCTATGGCACAAGCGATCTCACCGGCCGTGGCACTCTCCCCTTCGGAGATGATTTTTATATCGGCTTCCGTTTCACCGGACAGGGTACAAACAACGACGAGACCTACTACGGGTACATGCAGTTGTTTTCCGACACTCCCAACAACATCGAGCTGATCGGCTACGCTATCGGTGGCAACAACGAAGCCGTGCCGATCTCGCCGGTCCCCGAACCCGCGACCTATGCGCTCGGCTTTGGTGTGCTGGCCCTAATGGGCTGCCTGCTGGCAAAAAGACTTGGAAAGCGCCTCTCGGCGGCCTCAAAGTAGGCCCCGGTGAAAGCCCCGGCGACCACAGTTGAACAAATCCTCCTCGATGCTCAGGCAACCCTGAAGGCCAGGGACTGGGATCGGCTGACCCGGTTGGCGCGTATGCTCCAGCGTAACCGCCAATGGGAAGCTGCCGAGCACTGCCTGCAACAAGTCCTGGCGCAAGTGCCCGGTCACCATGAGGCGCAACTGGCGCTCGCCGACCACTTTATGATCGGGGGGCGGGCCGACGAGGCTCGTCAACTGATCGAGGCCGCGCTGGCCGCCCGCCCCGGCGACCCGCTCCTGCTCATGGCCTTCGCTCGGGCCTGCTCGTCGATGGGCGAGATCGAGGACGCCCTCGCTGCGCTCGACCTGGCCGAGTCCAAACCCGGCCCCTGGCAGGCACGGGCGGGACGGCTTTTCGCGCTCAACCTGGCCTACCTCCCAGATGTCAGCGCCGAGGACTTGCGCGACTGCGGAACCGAGTGGGAAAAACGTTACGCGCCGGTTGCCTCCCCTCGCCCGGTATTGCCGGCGCGGCGGCCCGGACGCTGGCGCATCGGCTATTATTCGCCGGACTTCTGCCGACATTCGGTCGCGCATTTCCTGCCAGGGATATTCGAGCGGCATGACCGTGACGCCTTTGAAATCCACCTCTACAGCGACACCCCGCTGCGCGACGAGATCACCGCTCGCTACCGCCAATTGGCCGAGCACTGGCACGAGTTGACCGACCTGCCCGACGCCGAGGCGGTCGCCACTTTGCGGGCTGGGGAGCTTGACCTGCTGGTCGATTGCAGCGGATTTTTCGGGGCCTGCCGCCCGCAGTTGTTCTCGCAACGCCCGGCCCGCGTGCAGGCCCACTTTCTCGGGTACAACGGCACCACCGGCCTGCGCTCGCTTGATTATCGCTTCACCGACGCCATCTGCGAGCCACCCGGGACGGAAGCCGCCAGTTCGGAAAAACTCGTCCGGCTGGAGCCGGGCTTCCACTGCTACCGTCCGCTGACAGACGCGCCCGAGCCCGGCCCCCTCCCCTCCGCCACCAACGGCTACGTCACCTTCGGGAGCTTCAACAACCTCCCAAAAGTCAACGACGAGGTCGTCGCCCTCTGCGTCGATGTGCTTCAGTCCCTCCCCGACAGCCGCCTGCTGATCAAAGCTATTTCTCTAACCAATCCGGCCAGTCGCCAGCTTCTGGTGAAGCGCTTCGAGGCGCTGGGGATTGACCCCGGGCGCATTGATGCGCTCCCGCCTTCCCCCGGCCAGCAGGAGCATCTGGAGACCTACGACCGGGTGGATATCACGCTCGACACCTTTCCGTGTAATGGCACCACCACTACACTTGAATCGCTCTGGATGGGCGTACCCGTCCTCACCCTGCCAGGGCAGCGGCACAGCGCACGGGTCAGCGCCAGCCTACTCTCACAGGTCGGCCTGCAAGCCTGCGTGGTCAACGACCCGACCGGATTTGTGGAAACGGCCAAACGACTCGCCCGCGACGAGCAACTGCGCGCCGACTGGCGCAACTCCCTCCGCCAACGCATCCGCAACGCTCCGCTGGGCGACCCCGGCCAGTTCGTTCCCAGGCTGGAAGCAGCCTACCGCCAAATCATCCGTGCCAGCGAAAGTTAAAGGGCGGCTGGTTTATTAAACGCCGCCCTCCTTTCACCCGACGAAGCCCGACCTTGCTAATTGGCGCGAAATACGTTCCTTTGCTGCTGTTTTAGGGATTTTATGGGAAAACTTTTACCGAAACGCCTGGGAACGGCGGGAACCGGCGACGCGCAACTCCTGCGCAAGCCCGAGCTACTCGCGCCCGCCGGTGACTGGGAATGCGCCCGCGCCGCCATCGAGAACGGCGCTGACGCCATTTACTTCGGTCTGGAGTGCTTTAACGCCCGGCTGCGCGCCCATAACTTCGCGACGACGGAGCTGCCCGAGATCATGGCCCGGCTCCATGAGCGCGGGGTGCGTGGCTACGTCACATTCAACACCCTGGTCTTCGCCGACGAACTGGCCCAGGCGGAGGATTTTTTGCGTAAAATCATCGCCGCCGGGACCGACGCCGCCATCGTGCAGGACGTGGGCATCTGCCGCCTCATCCGGCGGCTTTCGCCCGATTTCCCCATTCACGCCTCCACCCAGATGAGCATCACCAGCGAGGCGGGCGTGCGCTTCGCGGCGGAGCTGGGCTGTTCGGTCGCTGTGCTCGCCCGCGAATGCTCGCTGCAGGAAGTCGCCGCCATCCGCGAAAAATGCGAGGCCGACTGGGTTTCCCTGCCACTGGAGATTTTTGTCCACGGCGCGCTCTGCGTGGCCTATTCCGGCCAGTGCCTGACCAGCGAAGCCCTCGGCGGCCGTTCGGCCAACCGGGGCGAGTGCGCCCAAGCCTGCCGCCTGCCCTACGAACTGATCAGCGACGGCAAGAACGTGCCGCTCGGGGACCGGCGCTACCTGCTCAGCCCGCAGGATCTGGCCGGTCTTGACGCGCTGCCGGGGATCGTCCGCGCCGGGGTGTCCTCGCTCAAGATCGAGGGCCGTCTCAAGAGCCCCGAATACGTCGCCGCCGTGACCGGCGTCTATCGCCGCGCCCTCGACAAGGCCTGGGCCGAACTCGGCCCGCAGGCGGAGGCTTTGGCTTCGTCTACCGCTGTCTCAGGCAAGCCTGCCGCCAGCGGAGAAACGCCCTCGGCGCAGGAGGAGCGCTACCAGTTGGACATGACTTTTTCGCGCGGCTTCCACACCGGCTGGCTGGAAGGGATCGACAACCAGCAACTCGTCCATGCCCGCTTCGGTAAAAAGCGCGGCGTGCGGCTGGGCACGGTCAAATCCACCACCCCGCACGGGCTGCTCATTGTGCCGGAGGGGCCGGTCAAGCCTGGGGACGGCGTGGTCGTGGACCAGGGGCGACCGGACCTGCCCGAGGCCGGGGGTAACGTCAACGCGGTCGAGCCACAGGGCAAACTGCTCTTCTTACGCCTGCACGGGGACGCGCTCCAGCGCGTCCGGATCGAGCCGGGGTCCATCGTCTGGAAAACCGCCGACCCCGCCCTGGAGCGCACCTTGCGCCAGAGCTTCGAGGTCGAGCAGCCCCGCTACAAGCGCCCGCTGGAGGCGCGTACCGAGGGGGCGGACGGCCAGCCGCTTCGCCTGACGGTCTGGGACGAGGAAGGGCTGGAGGCCGTGGCAGAGTCCGCGCAGCCGCTCGAAACCGCCCAGCGCCAGCCGCTGGCCGAAGCCATTTTACGCAAACAGCTCGGGCGGCTGGGCGACACACCATTTTTCCTCGCCGCGCTGGATAACCGCCTGCCCGGCGGGCTCATGCTCCCGCTCTCCCTGCTCAACGCCTGCCGCCGCGAAGCAGTTGAGCGCCTGCTGGAAAAGCGCCGCACGGGCCAGCGCTGGACCTTGCTCTCGCCCTCGGACAACGAAGCCGACGACGAAACTAAAATGACAGCCGGGCCGGAAGCGATTCCCCCCCCGTCCGCCAAGGCGAACCCGGCGCTGATTCCGCTGGTGCGCTCGCTGGAGCAGTTGGACGCCGCGCTGGAACATCCGGCGGGGGATATTTACGTCGAACTGGAGAACCCTCGCCGCTACCCCGAAGCCGTCGAGCGCGTCCGCGCCGCCGGAGCCGGGCACACGGTCTGGGTGGCCCCGCCACGGATTTTCAAGACGGGCGAGGACTGGATCATCAAGCAGTTGCTGGGCTGCGGGGCGGACGGCTTTCTGGCCCGCAACCACGAGCACCTGCGCGCCCTCGCCGGGCAGCGGCTGCGGGGGGATTTTTCGCTCAACGTGGCCAACCCGCTGACCGCCCGCTGGCTGATCGAACGCTGGGGCCTGGAGCGGCTGACCTGCTCTTACGACCTGAACGCCTCGCAGTTGGCGGCACTGCTGGAGTCGGCCCCGCCCGCGTGGTTCGAGGTCACGCTGCACCAGCACATGCCGATGTTTCACATGGAGCACTGCGTGTTTTGCGCCTTTCTCTCCAGCGGAAAGGACTTCCGCGACTGCGGGCGGCCCTGCGAGACGCAAAGCGTCAGCCTGCGCGACCGCGTGGGCGCGGAGCACCCGCTCAAGGCCGACGCCGGTTGTCGCAACACGCTTTTCAACGCCCGGGCGCAGACCGGGGCTGAGTTCGCGCAGGACTTGCTCGGGCTCGGTGTGCGGCACTTCCGGATCGAGTTCCTCAACGAGAGCCCGCAGGAGGTCCGCGAAACGCTCCACCGCTACGCCGCCCTGCTGCGTGGCGAAATCAACGGCACGCAACTCTGGCACGAACTGAGACTTGTCAACCAGCTCGGCGTGACCCGGGGCACCCTGCGGGATTAGAGCCAGGCAGCCTAGAGCATGTCCGGGTAAACACGGTTGGCGCACTCGCCGGTGCGTTCGATTTCGTGCAGGTTGTCCAGCGTGGTCCGGGCGATCTGACGCAGGGCGTTATCCGTGAAAAAGGCCTGGTGGCCGGTGATGAGCACGTTGGGGAACGTGAGCAGTCGGGCTTCCTGAAAAACCATTTCATGACGGCGATCCCCCTTGCCCGCTTCTTTGAAATAACGCTCATCGTAGGGCTTGCTGCTGAAAAAGGTAACGATCATAAACGCACCATGACACAAGCCAGGTGCATCTCAAGACGGATCGGGCAACGCCACGCCCACCCGCTTCGGACGAGCGTACTCATGCTCTGGTCAAGCGCTCTTGCACTCCGCCCCTGCGCCCGGACAAAGGCCCGCTCCTCCCTCGCCCAATGACGCTGCTGTGGATCATCACCGCGTTGTGGGCGGTTTCTTTTTCACTTATCGGGGTTTATATCTCCGGGCAGGTGGACGACACCATCGCCGTCACCACGCGGATGTTTCTGGCGCTGCTTATCTTCCTGCCCTTCTGGCGGCCCGCTCCCTGGCGCAAATCCCTGCGCATGATGGCAACCGGCGCGGTTGAGATCGGCCTGACTTACCTCTTCTTGTACCAGAGTTACCACTACCTAAGCGTGCCGGAGTTGCTGCTGTTTACGATTTTCACGCCCTTGTACGTCAGCCTGTTCTCCGACCTGCTGGCCCGGCGCTGGCCGCGCCAGTTCTGGGCTCCGGCCCTGCTCGCGGTCGCCGGGGCAGCGGTGATCCGCTGGACCGACCTCAGCGGCGACTACTGGATCGGGTTCGCCTTTATCCAGGCCGCCAACGCCTGCTTCGCCTTCGGGCAGGTCTGGTACCGACAGCAGAGCATGGGCAATCCCCTGCCCCACCGCGCCCGCTTCGCGTGGTTCTTTCTCGGCGCGTTCATCATCGCGGGGAGCGCCATGCTGCTGACCGCGGATTGGAGCAAACTGCCCGCAACGCCCGTCCAACAAGGGGTGCTGCTCTGGCTGGGGGTCGTCACCTCCGGACTCGGCTATCTGGGCTGGAGCTACGGCTCGACCAAGGTCAGCGCCCAGCAACTGGCGGTCATGAACAACATGCTCATCCCTGCGGGCATCCTCGTCAACGTGCTCTTCTGGGGCGGACATATCGAGCAGTGGCCACGGCTCCTGCTCGGGTGCGCCTGCCTCGCCGCCGCCCTCTGGCTGTGCCGCAAACGCACGCCAGCCCCAAGCAGGAGTACATAACCGGCACCAATGCCGCTCTTAGGGTTGTCCTTGCTGGAGGGTGTCGTCTTCAACGCTGGCGTTTTCCGTGTCTGGAGAATCAGCTTTTGATCGCAAGATTATTTGAATGCTTCGGCCAATTATAGCCACCATTCGCGGTCGTGCCAGTCGCTGGCATTAGCACGGGGCACAACCGCTATAGCCAGCCTTTATAGCCCGGCCTTTCTCATTTTGTGTGTTGACGGCCAAGAGCAATGAGAGGTACTGCTCACTGTATTGGCATATTGATGCCAATAACTTACCAAGAGATGAAATCTACCATTCGCAGTAAAACACGCTATTCAACCACGCTGACACTCGGCGCTTTCGCGGCCGCCGCCCTGTGCGCCGGGACCGCGCACGCGGAGTACATTACCAGTTCCATATCTGTCATGGCCGACGGGCAGTTCACCGTCAGCGGAGGCAATATTCACTACTGGTCCGCGTCCTCCGGCTACTCCACCTATAACCTCTCCACCGGGGCCACCACCACCATAGGCAAGCCCCCCGCCGGCACATCCAGCAACGGCTTTGGCGACCCCTTCGGCGTGTACGACAGCTCCAGCGGGACTTTTTATACGGCAAGCTTTCGGAGTGGCGGTTCCAGTTATATTTACCGCCATGACAGTGCCAGCGGCTCCTGGTTGCAAAATTCAGGCAGCACCTACGGCACGGAGCTCGTCAACGCCTATGGCGGGGCCACCCGCAACGGCCAACTCTACGTCTCCGGCTTGGTTGAGCCCTGGAATGGCGGCTACGGTCAGTCCACCTTCATCTCGCTCTTTGACGCGGATGGCCGCCAGGACACGCTGATCGAAACGGCGAACAATTCGGCCTACCTGGCTGTCGACGGCGACGGCGGCGTGTATTATGGCATTTTCAACCTCGGCGGATCCTCCTCGCTCTACTACTGGACGGCGGAGCAGGTAGCGTCTGTCACGAACGACCTCTACGCCGAGGGAGCCGTTGACACCTTCCTGACGCTGGCCGACGGACAAATCCTGCTCGACATCGACGGGGGCTTCAACGGCCTGACGGTCGATGAAGCCGGAAATATTTTCTTCTCCGTCAACGGCGGAAGCGCCGGAAGTGTCGTGGGTATGGTGGATGATTCCTCCGAAGGCTACGCCGTGATCTACGACGGACCGGGGATGTGGTACGGGGCTCTCTCCATCGACGGCGACTTCAATGACGGGGCCACACTCTACATGAACAATTACGGTGAAATCGTGGGCATTGCCGTACCGGAACCGGCCACCTACGCCGCGCTCTTCGGCCTGTTTGCACTGGCTTTCGCCGCCCGGCGGCAGGCCCTTTCTTCGAAAAAAGCCTAAAACACTTTGCCACGAGGCACAGGACCGGGCCAGGTCCGAAAGAATGACTAACTGGCGGCTCTGGCCCGGAAAACCTGCCCGTACGGCATCGCCTTCATCGGCGGTGCCGTTGGCGTATGAAGCCAAACCGCCGATTCGACATGAAGCGCTCCCGCATCCTTTACACCGTGGCAGGCGCACTCCTTTTACCGGGAGTGGCGCCCTTGCTGGCACAGCCATACTCCGCCGGCCTGAGTGACAACCGCAATCCATACGACGCGCCGATCCCGGGCTTCGTCGGCCCCGGCGGCGAGGGGAAAGTCAACGACCTCGAAGGCTACGAAAACGAAAATGGCGCAACCTGGGTTAACCCGATTTTCCTCTCGTGGGCCGATACCGTGGTGGACTACAGCCCGGCCTTGGGCACGCACTCGGACGGAAGCTCGGTTGTCGATCCCTATTGGCAGTTCTCAGGCGAAACCCTCGGCCCGGTCACAGGAGATAATTTTGCCGTCGCCTCTCTCGGCGATCTGGATACAGCCGCCATCGAGGCAGGCATTGAGCCTGGCTCACTGACCATCAGTTTCTCCAAGCCGATCCGCAATTTTTCTGGGGCGGACTTCGCCGTTTTCGAGAACGGCTTCGTCTCTAATTACAACACCGGCGGGACCGGAATCGGAGGCGTCTGGGCAGAGCTCGCCTATGTCGAAGTCTCCAGCAACGGACGGGACTTCGCCCGCTTTCCTTCCGTCTCGTTGATCCCGTCGCCGGTCGGGCCTTACGGCTCCGTCGATCCGGGAAACATCTATAATCTGGCAGGCAAGCACGTGAACGCCTACGGGGATAGTTGGGGGACGCCCTTTGACCTGCAGGACCTCGCCAATCACGAACTGGTCCTCAACGGCACGGTGGACCTTGACGACATCACCTGCGTCCGCCTCGTCGATGTGCCCGGCAGTGGCGACTTTCTCGACAGCCTGGGCAACCCCATCTACGACGGCTGGGTAACCTGGGGCAGCGGTGGCGCGGACATCGAGGCCGTCGGCGCGCTCGGCCAAAGCCTCAGCTACGAGGAGTGGAACGGCGGGCGCGGCCTCAGCCGGGACGACGACTCCGACGGCGACGGCTGGACCAACTTCGCCGAATACGCCCTCCGTCTCGATCCGCTGGCACGCGACGGCTACGGCATCACGCGGCTGGAACGCGACAGCGACGGCAGCGTCCACTTCGTCTTCCCCCGCGACGAGCGCAACACCAGTGTGGCCTATATCATTGAAAGCCGCACGGACTTGTCACAGGCGGGCACTTGGGTAGAGGCGGCCCGCTTCGGCCCGTACCTGGCCACCTCAATTGATAGCGACGTATTTGCCGCCTACGCCACCGCAAGTGTGGCCCGGCAAGCCAGCATCGGCGTCTTACAGGAGGTCCGCGTCAAGCTGGCCAGCGCGTCCGTCCTGAGCACGCCCCGGTATTTCCGCCTGCGGCTGGAGGAGGTTTATTAATGATGAAACGAAAAGCATTCACGCTCATCGAACTGCTCAGCGTCATCGCCGTGCTGGCGATCCTGCTAAGCATCATCATGTCGGCTGTGGGGAATATTCGCTTCCTCGCCGAGAAAAACCAGTCCGCCAGCAACATCCGTGAACTGGCCACCGCGAACCTCATTTACGCGCAGGACCACGGACATTTTTCCCCACCTTCGAATCTTACCGACACCATCTGGTGGCACGGCAAGCGCCAGGGCGGAGACTTCGACGGGACGGGCGGCTACCTCAGCGATTATCTCGAAGGCGGAGCCGTCCGCATCTGTCCCATATTCAAGAGGCTGCTGGCCGAAAACGAAGGCGTGCAGTTCGACCGGGGCACGGGTGGCTACGGCTATAACACTACCTACTACGCCCGCCCGGACATGATGCTCGAGCCCATCCCGTCCGGAGCCACTCGTGGCAGTTATCAACCCTGGTGGGCGCGCGGCAATCTGCCGGTAAACATCACCGCCCCTTCGCGCACGGTCATGTTTACCTCGACGGCGATTGTCCGCATGGGCGGCATCGTGGAAACGGGAAACTCCGTTCCCTACCGCCACCTCCAGAACGGCCAACTCGGAGAACGCTCGACCCCGACCTGCCACTTTCGCTTTCGCGGGGAGGCCGTCGTCGCCTGGGGCGACGGGCATGTCACCTTCGAAAAGCGCAACACCCGCATCGACACCAGCCAGAATGTCTATGGCGACAACAACAGCCCGTATCAGGTCGGCTTTTTCGGTTCGGTGGAATGGAACGGCTTCTGGAATCCGCGCGCGCAGGAGCAGCTTCCGTACTGACCACCCCGGCTAGATGGGCACGTAACCAGGCAGCGCACGAGCTTACCGCTCGAAGCGGAACGGCTCGTCATTGAAATCCACTACACGCTCCATGCCACCGGCCCGGAAGGCCACGATCCCGCTGTCCCAGGGGGATTGCAGGTAAGGGCTCCCGTAGGTCGGATAGTCGAGGTCAACCGCTTGCCCGTTGACCATCCGGGTACCGTCCGGCCGGATCACGATGAGGCCGTTGCGCGCGGAGTCGTAGGAGAGTTCGAGTGTCTGCGGGTCGAACGTCACCTTGTTCTTCACGATCCGGGCGCAGAACTCATCGAAGGAACCGAAGTCGTTCAGGTGCCCGCACTCGAACACGGACGCTTTCTTCAAGCCCGGACTGGTCAACTCCATGTACGCATACGGCCCGGTCTTCGTCCATTCGTATCCACCGTGCAAATACACGGCAGCCAGCACGTCCCCTTTGCGGGCAAAGACCCAGCCCGCATCCTCACGAATTTCGTCGAACTCCTTCGCCGGCAGGTACGCGTGGATATACTTGTACCTGGAGCTACCGGGAATGTCCCAGGTGGCCAGAACGGCGTTCTTTTGCTGAAAGGTCTGTACCGTATTGCGGTAGTCCGAGCCGCGCCAGTAGGTGTGTAGCCCGCTGTTGCCAGGGTGATGGGTAAAAATGCGCGCCCCCGGCGAAGCCGTCACGGAAAAATCCCATTCGAGTTGCTGGTGCTTGGCGTAGCGCTCGCCGCCACCCGTCATGGCCGGGTATGGGTCCTGCCACTGGATCGCGCCCAGCAGGTAGCCGTTCGCCAGGTAAGTGAGCTTGCGGATACTGCCCTCAAGCGGTTCCACCGGGAGCACGTCCTCCATGTTGTGCAGGTGCTTGCGCTCACGATTCTCGTAAGGTAAGTCCCGCTCAAGCGCAATGGCCAGCACGACATCCATCGGGCGAAAGCTGGAGAAGAGCGCTTCATTCATGGTCTCCCATGTACTGAGACGCTCCTGCCCGACCAGTCGCATCTTTCCCGAGCCAGGCTCATAGTCGCCGATCCCGAAGTACAGATATTGCAGTTCCTCAAGCGGCCCCTGCCCGTGCCGCAGCACGTCGCTCTCGGCGACGCGTCCGCGCGCCCCGCCGTAGAGGCCACTCTCGGTGTCCACCGCCATGTCGGCCAGAATCAGGTTGACCATCGCGCCCGAAAGCGCCGCCAACTCCGGGTCCGGCGCGAAATCATAAAGTGTCAGCAACCCCTTGATCACGAGCGCCTGGTACCCGGAGGAGTCGAACTCGCCCCACCCTGTGCGGGCACGGTAGCGGATGAACTCCTTCAAATAGGCCGCGTCATCGACCTGTAGTTCCGCCCCGCTCATCCCGTAAGCCGCAAAGGTCTCCTGCGGCAGTTCCGACGCCATCAGGTAACGCGCAGTCGTAAAGACCAGCTTGTGGTTTTCGGAGTGGTACATGCTGGCGTAATTCTGCGTCAGAAAAAACTGCCGGATTTTCTCCCGTGTGGATTCCTCCAAATTCGGGGAATCCTTCAGCGCCACATACAGGCGGGCCAGCTCCAGCGCCGTGAAGTCCACCTCCCCTTGCAGGTCGCGTCCGCGCACATGGGGCCTCTCAAACCATTCCGCCACCTCGCGAATGACTGCGTTGGCCTCTTTCACATGCAGCCCAAGTCGCAGGAGCATGGCCGAGTAGCCGCCGTAAATATTGATCCGCTGCTCCCCGGTGCGCGGCGCCTCCACAGTGCTATCGCTTAGCTGTCCTGCGCTCGCCCCGAGGGTGATGGACAGCAGTTGATCCCGCCGTGTCGCGTAATCATCTCTGACCGCAACCGGGTCCAGCTTGCCTGGACTCACGTCGTTGGTTTCTCCTGTCCCGGCGGACAATACGTTGCAAAAGAGTGCAACCGATGCCATCATGGCAGCATGCCGGGCGTAATGTTTACCTGAACTGAAAAGACCCTGCCTCATAAAAAAATGTTTCTTGTTGTTGATCGTTTAAAATTCAATGCAAGGGCTTGATGACAACGTTGTCGAACCAGGTGGTACCCGCACCCTCCTGTTCAAGCACCAGAGCGGGCGCCTGCCCGGTGACTTTGAAATCCACACTCAACTCGGTCCACTCGTTGTCACCGCTCAGCCATTCGGAGCCGACCCATTCCACCCTCTCGTCGCGCTTGCCCGATGTGTGCACCCAGAAATCGGACTGACTCCCGGGCGCTACTGCCAAGCGTGCGCGCCCCGTCAGCCCCGCCGTGCGCACGCGGGCCGTCATCCGGAAGCGCTTGCCACCGATTTTATCCAGCGAGCGCGGATAGCCCCAGGTATTGGCCGCGTACCAGGCCTTTAGTCCCGGCGTCTCGGAACGGATGCGTACCGAGTAATGATCGTCATAGCCGACCTCGTCATCCCGGACGCAGTCCCAGCTATTGGCGAACCACGGCCACTGCGTATCGACAGAGCCGCTGATGAGTTCATCAAAACGGTTGTCATTGGAAAAGACCGGCAACTGGTACTCGCCCTGTTCCCGCCAGGGTAATTCCTCCGCGGCGTCCAGCAGGCGGCTGGCCTCAGCCGGGCTTTGCGGGATAAAGCGAACCTTGTAGCGCAGTTCAAAGTCTTTGGCCGAGCCTCTCACCGGCACAGCATTGCGCATCAGGAAGTGCACATCCTGATAAAACCAGCACAGCATAAAACTCACACTCGATCCCGGCGTTTCCGGCATCTGCACGAGTTGCGTAAGCCAGCCGCCTTCGCCCGCGTCGAGAAAGCCAAAGTACTCGCCCGGCTCGTCGATCTGATAATTACCCAGCGCGTTAAGCGCGATGTAGTTCTCGCCCCGCCGGGTGGTAAACGACACATGCAGCTTGGGCCATTTCTCCCAGGCTTTCCCATCGGGCGAACGGACAAAGGCCTCGTAGAGAATGTCGTCCGGCTCATAACCGTTCTGCAAAAGATCCGAGATCGAAATGCGGTTCACATGGTAGTCAAACGCGTCCAGGCTGGCTCCGGGCCGCCCCGAGGTGTAGGCCCCCGACCGGGCGAACCATGACTCCTTCCACCACGCCTCCAGATCCGCCCGCATGGTGGAGCTCAGGGTGTATTCGAACATCCGCTTGTCACGGTTCCAGGCAGCCTCTATCAGCAGCTTGACCTTGCCGCTGACGGAGGGCTTGTCCGCCTCGACTGCGATGGTGAATCCCTGCTCCGTCACACGGCTGTCCGCTCGCGTGACAACGAAATCTTTCACATCCTGATAAGACCACGCCAGGTCCATCGGGCTGTCCTTGGTCGCGATCCACAGGTCGTTGTCCGGGCTCGCCCGGAAGCGCACGAACCGGTTGTTGCGCAGTTCCAGCAGCAGGGCTTCGCCTTGATAAACCAGCGTCGTCGGCTGGACCTCGTCGAGACTCTGCACACCACCGCGCAAACGACGGTCCACCTCGTCCAGACTGACAACCTGTTCCGTTCGGATGGAAATATCCGGCACTGCACGGGCGGAGGAAACCGCTGCCAGGCAAGCGAGCAGAAAGACCGGCAAGGACCAAAGGCGGCTATTTTTCATGACGTGGCAGTACCGCGACTTCGGCGGGTTCAGTGATGATTTCAGCCTTGTTGAAGTCCATGCGCACGCGTCGGTCACCATGAATAAAATCAATCACGCCGCTATCCCAACGCGATTGTAGATAAGGGCAGTCATAGGTCGGGTAATCCAGATCGACCGGCTGACCATCCACCGTGCGAGCCCCGTTGCGGTGCAGCTCAATCAGCCCGGCGCTGGCCGAGTCGTAGCTCAGGGACATGGTTTCCGGGTCGAAGATCACTTCGTTACCGAGTACTTCCTGGCAGAAGGCCTCAAAGGAACCGTGCTCCCGCCTTGACCCGGCCTCCAGCACCGCCCCCTTACGGGAACCCGCGCTGGTCAGCTCCCGCCCGGCCCACTTCCCGCTCGTGGTCCATGTGTATCCATCGGTCAAATACAAAGCCGCGTACACGTCCCCGCAACGGGCGAAGATCCAGCCATCCTTTTCCGTTACCTCGTCGAAGTTTTCACGGGGGAAATAGGCGTGGACCAATTGATACGGCTCGCGGTCGGGTATCTCGAAGAGGGAAAGCTGCGCGGCCTTGTGCTGGAAGGAGTCGCGGCACAGGCAGCCGAAATCGCCCTCCCAGTAGGTGTGGATGTCGCCGTTGCCGGGATGGTGGACGAAGATGTGCGTCGAGGTGCCATGCGGGATACTGAGTCCGCCGTCGTGTTGCTGATGTTTGGCATAGACGCCCGCCTTCAGGTCAGCCGGGTACGGGTCCTGCCACTGGAGGCTGCCCATGATGTACTGCGGCGTGTACCAGGTGTACTTGCGGATGCTCCCCTCCAGAGGCTGAAGCGGCACGACGTCCGCCATGTTGTGCAGATGCTTGCGCTCCTTGTTCACATAGGGTTCAGGGCGGTCAAGGGCGATTCTGACCACGATGTCCAGCGGACGAAAACTTGAGAAAAGCGACTCGTTGCTGCGCTGCCAGTAGTTCATCGGGGTAAAGGAGAGCAGACGCTCCTGCCCGGACTCCGGCTCGGGATCGACGAGTCCGAAGTAGAGGTACTGCAACTCGTTAACGGTGTACATCGGCGGGCTGCCGCGCTCGCCATCGCGTCCCTGATCCAGCACCTGGCCTTTCACCCGTCCGCGTGCCCCGCCATAGACGCCGAACACGGTATCGACCGCCATATCGGCCAGCATGACATTGGCCATCATTCCGGCCAGGGTTTTCAGTTCCTCATCCTGCGAAAAGTCGTAGAGCGAAAGGATGGCATTGAACGACAGAAACATATAGCCGCCCGAGTCAAACTCGCCCCACCCCTGCCGGGCTCGGTAGCGGATGAAACGCTTCAGCCTCTCGCCATCCTCCCGGGCCAGTTCGGCCCCCGTCTTGCCTTTATAAGCGGAGAAAACCACGTCCGGCATGTGCTGGGCGATCAGGTAGCGGGCCGTCCAGAAAACCAGCAGGTGGTTCTCGCTCCCGTGCTTCGGACTGAAATCAAAACGGCAGAGCGCGTCCACGATGGCTTCTCGCGTGGCCGGCTCCAGCAGCGGCGAGCCGTTGAGCGCGTTATAAACGCGCACCAGTTCCATCATGGTAAAGCCGCTATCATCGACGACCGTCTTGTTACGCGAACGAGGCTCGCCCAGGCTCGCGCAGATTTCGCGCAGCGTCCGGTTAGCGGCCTCGGGCTGGAGCCCAAGACGCAGAGCAGTGGACGCGTAACTGCCAAACACATTATACGAGCCATCCGGCGCATCCGGCTGTCTACCCGCCAGATAATCTTCCGCCGTCATCCCAAACGTCGTGCTCCGCAAGCGGTCACGCCGGCTTTCGTAGGCTGCCGCCACTGACTGTACCGGGTCGTCCTCCGGGCGGGGCTTCACGGCGGAAGATTGCTTCTCCGCGCTCGATGCCGACGCATCCGAAAGGGGCCGCTCCGGCGGGGTTGCCTGCCTGCCGCAACCGGTTGCAATACCCGCCAGGCAAGCAAAGGAAAGCGCCGTCAGTTTCTTGAATTTCATAACAGATCAACTTCTATTGAAAACAGTTTAACCAGCTATCGCCGACAGCATAGGCAGTTAGCTTCCGCTCACGCAGACCTTGGCAGATGCCCGCTTGATCGCTTCCAGGTAGCCGAAGCCGAGGCTCACCTCGGGCTCCAGAAAACTGCCCTCCGTCCACTCGTTCCAGGCGTTGATGGTCAACATTTGAAAGCCCTCTCCCTCTGCAGCCAAGGCAAGGGCACGCTCCAGCGCGGCCTCGAAACGGGCGGGCGTGTTGCCGGACAAAGTACCATGAAAGGGATAGTCACCGACCTTCCAGGGCTTGTCCTGCCGCGTCCTGGCGGAGGGGTCCCAGCCCATGGTTACGTTCGGATAAACCGGCACGGCGGCCTCGGCCCGCAAGCGGGCAAACGACTCGAAATACTGCGCCGCAACGGCGTCGTAGTCGTTTTTCTCATGGCGCGTCATATCGGTGTAGTGGACCCAGATGTAGGCGTTGATGGAGTCCGCACCCAGCTCCGGGGCGAGCGCCGCCGGACGTTTCGCCCCACCCTCGCCAAAGAGGATGGCCACGTCCCAGTCCACCAGGTTGATGTGCAGCCCCGGAAAGCCGAATGCCACGGCCTTCCTCCGCCAGCGGTCGAGCGCCTCGCGGGCCGCCTTGACCGAGCCGAAGGAGCGAACGAAGTGCGGGGCGTCGTAGATCGAAAAGAACGGGGCGCCGTCCACCTTGAGATAAGACGGGTGCGAGAAATACTGCTCCAGCATCCGCGTGCTGACGGCCTCGAAGACATCCGGGTTCAACAGCCCGCTGTAGCGGGTCTGCGGTGTCACATCCGGGTCCGCCGGATGGATGTCATGCCAATCGTGGTTGGCCCACATCAGCGCGAACTGCAGTCGGTCATTGTTCGGAGCGCCGAGAAAGCCCTCGTCCAGCGCGCGCTCCAGGTAGGGGCCGTCGTTGTAGTAGTACCAGTCAAAAAGGAAGGTATCCACGCCGTGGTCGGCGGCGGCGTCGATTTTCATCGCCATGACCTGCGGGTCCGACTCGTCGCACTTCCCCCAGAGCGGACGGTACGGCAGCGGATGCCCCTCGAAGCGCGGGCGGGCGGCCTCGACCAGTTCCCATTCGCTCCAGCCCTTGCGCCCGGTAAAGGCTTCGTTGCGGCGGTCAGGGTGGTAGTTCGGAAAATAATAAGCGGCGATTTCAGGCTTGGGCATGGGATGGATGTTTTTTTGGAAAAAACTCAGTTAATCTCGTTGAGAAATAGATCCTCGCGCTCCTGGCGGGAAAGTTCGGCGGCCACAATCTGCGCACAGCTCCCGTCACCCATGAGCACGTTGCACTTGCCGGCGTTGCGGTCGTAGGGACGCGCGCCATAGGCACCGGTCGAACCGCGCTCGGCGAAAAGCCTCCCGTGCAGCAACCATGAACCGTCCGTGCTTCCCGTCGGTTCGTTGTTGCCGTCGAGCCCGGCCACCGAAGCGATCAGGACTTTCTTTTCGAGATTGGGCGTATTGTACACCGAAACGATTCTGTCGGGATCGGTGTAGTCCCTGTACATGATGAACTCGTAATTGGCTCCATAGTCGCCCCACGGGTGACTGCGTTCGGCGTTCGGGCAGTAGAAAATAATCGGAAGCTTGTAGTCACTACGACTATAGGCCGCGGCGACCGAATCGGGTACCTGACCGGGAAGGTTCACGTACTCCCTCACCTGAGCCATCCACGAGTTGGCCATATTGGGGCCGCCGGAGGGGTCGTCGTTCTGCCGGTTCAGCGTGGGGAGGCGCCCGTTGTTCTCGCCCACGTAGAGCTTCAGAGCCGTTCCCAGTGCGCGTAGATTTCCAAGACTCTTGGTCGCGGCGGCGTGCTCGCGGATATTACCCGCCACAGAGATCACGATCGATCCCAGCAGCGCGATGACCGCGATCACGACCAACAACTCCAGGAGGGAAAAACCTTTTGCGGGGGCAACTTGTGCGTAAAGCCTTCGTTCCATGCTTCGAGTGGGGTAAGGGATATTTTTCGGAGGTGGCTCCTTCTGGCGGAATCTTCCGCCAGAAGGAAAGGCCTGCGCCGTGATCGACGCTCCGTCCGATGAGAAACAAGTCTGAACGCCAGGCAAAGCCTAGCGGCGACAGAAGGCACGCTTGTAGAAGAAAGCGACCAGCGCCCCTCCGAACAGGAAGATCAAGGCGCTCTCACGCGGTTCGGGGATGGCGGAGGCCCGGATGTTTTCCAACTGCGCCTGACTCAACACGCCGGATGCGTTCGTGGTGGAAAGATGCAACTGAAAATCGTCAATGTAGCCTTCAAACGCATTGCTGAGGGTCCCGATGTAGTTACCGATCCTCAGCGTCGAGGAAATGTTCATGTTACTCGCACCGACGGAGCTGGTCGCCACGAGAGAAACGGCGTCTTCGGTCGAACCGGCGTAGAACTTGACGTTGCTGGAGGGCTGAGTCAGGTCCACCGTGACCGCAATATAGAGCCACTCGCCGACAGCCGCGTACGGCGTGGAGACGCCGCTGCCCGTATTAGGAGTCTCTTCTCCCAATGTCGTGGCCACCCGTCCGTCGCTGATGTAGTTGCGAATATCTACAGGGTTGGCGGTACCGGTGATCGCCATCAGGCGGGCTGAATTCGACAGCGCGACATCCGTCGAATAGTACCACATGCTGATCGTGTAGCTCTCGACGAGTGTGGTGCCGTAAGCGTTGCTGAGCGCGTCCCGGAGGTTGGAAGCCGTGACCGCTCCCCCTGCGCCCGACATGGTGGCGGCAGAATTATTAAACGCGTAGTCGCCGGCCTTTCCGCTCACGCCGGTCACGTTTTGCAGCGCGGTGGGAGTACCGGCACTGTTGACAAACACACCGTTCAGCGCCGCGCCGGAGGAACCACTGTTGGTTGCGGTCGTGGTCGAGGTATTGGCATCATTGAAGGTGTAATGGATAAACGGTGTGGTCTGGGCGTTCAGGCCCAGAGCGGTGCCGAGAACAAGCAGGATAGAGGGCAGACTTTTCATGATGTATATGGGTGTATGGAGGGGAAGAAGGTTGGAGTTGTCATGGGGCGCATTTGCCTCATGAACTGCGGATAAATTGCGAATAATCGTTGCAGAACGCAATCGGGAGCGACACCCCTTTTATATACAAAATCGCCCATTTTTATGGCCTATAGCAATATCACTCGCTTTTAAAATTTTCATAAACGACTTATAGAAAATGAATTAAAAGTCGACACCAGAACAAACACTTCGCCCTCCTCCTCGTATTTCGCTTTTCACATTTTCCCCGCTCAATCCCTGAAATCGCGGACGGAGAGTCTCACGACACAAACTCCGGTCGAAATTGAATCACTTGACGCGCAACCGCCACACGTTGGGTGACGTCTTCTGCACACGGGCAAAGACGCGACAGAAATCCGACGTACTGACGAACCCGCATTGGGAAGCGATCTCATCAAGCGTGGCCGAATCGGTCGAAAGAATATCACAGGCGCGCTGGATGCGCTGTCGGGTAAATATCTCCTGCGGAGCCTTGCCCATAACCTGATGAAACAGACGGCGCATGTGGCTGGGCGAGATGTTGCAGGCATCACAAATCGTCGTAATTTTCGGGGCCTCGTGCATGTGCTCAACGTACCATGCGATGATGCGCTCCACCCGCTCGCCCGCCAATTCGTCCAGCCGCCATTGGGACTTGAGCGGGACTTCGCTCAAGGCAATCAGCGCGAGTTCAATGAGGATTTTCTCAAAGGCAAGGCTGCTGAGCTGGTTGGGCGAGTCGTAGCTCGGGCGGGCCTCGACGGCGAGCTCACGCACCCGGTCGAGGCGTTTTTCTTCGAGCTTGAGCGCGAGCACACCGCTGCGGGTCACCTCCTCCTTGAGCAGCAGCGGCACCTGCGGAAACGAGAAAAGCGTCCGGTCGCAGACAGCATCCGCTTCCCGCGGTTTCCAATTGTAGGAGAACTGCGGGGGAATGACCCAAAAGTTCGCCTTGGCCGAGAGTTTGAGCCTGCGGTCCGACTGCACAAAGGATAGCCGCCCCGAATGCAGCGCGAAAAACTCCCAGTTCAAACGCTTGGCGGTATGGTCGGGGTAGTCCCGAAAATCTCGAAGGCCATAGGTGAGGTAGCGCAACATGGGGGCAGTATTACATCGTTGGGATTATTGTTTCTTGCGCGTGGGAGTGGAGCTTTTTCTTTTCGGGCTGACAGGCCCTGTGGTGGCGACGGAAAAAGCCAGAGCGGTGCCTTCCGCCTCCGTCGGGAAGGAAATATTTTTGCGCCACTGATGCGGGGTGAGGTTGTACTCGTCCTTGAAGGAGCGGTGCAGATCTACCTTGCTGGCAAAGCCTGACTCGGGATAAATCCGGTCGATGGTCCAGTCCGTATTCGCCAGCAAGCGGGCGGCTTCGTAAAGCCGCAAGCGGCGAAAAACCACATGCGGCACCAGCCCATACACGGCGAGAAAATCCCGCCTCAACTGGCTGGGAGACATCCCGTTCTCGATAGCGACACGGTCGATGGTCGGCCGGCTTTTCATGTGCAGTTGATACCACTCCTCGGCCCGACGGCAGCGCTCCGATACCCGACGCTGCACGGAGGCGAGCTGACGGTGCTCGTAGTCCTCAAGGAATAGGATCGAAAGCTGCACTACAACCTTCTGGGCATACAACTCGAAAAGTTCGGTCGGATTCACGTAGTAGGGCGCGAGCATGTCCGCCAGTTGCGTAACCATCGCGCAGTCCTCGTCGCTCAGGTCGTGACGCAGGTAGTTCAGGCCCTGCATCCGCCGGTAGAGCAACTCCGGGATGACGCTGAAATGCAGCGATATTCGCTGGACCGTGTTGGACGAACTTTCCCAGTGATAGGTCAGCCCCGGGCGCAGGAGCCACAGCGAAGGCCGTTCGGGCTCGGCCACTTGCTCGCCCGCGATGACGGGCGCGGCCCGTCCCTTCAGGATGACGTAAAATTCCCAGCTCGTGCGCCTTGCCGAGGGGTCCGGCCATTCGTTGAAGTTACGCGTTCCCTGGGAGAAATAACGCAGCATGCGTTCACTCACCTAGCCGACTTCGCCCGAAAATGAAAGGCAATTCCCAAGCCGCCAATGACCAGGCTCACCGCCAGAATCGACACGCGCCCGCCGAGCGGATTAGGGATAAACAACAACAGCGCCACCAGCAATCCGATAACCAACGCGAACCGGCTCATAATCATCAACTGCAAACTGTCATTGGCCTGCCCCACTTCTTTCTCGAAATCGACCGGCTTATGCATGAGCGCGAAAAAATCGTCCACCCGCTGGCGATAAAACGCCGTTTGCGGGAAAAACATACTCAGGAAAAACGCCCCCGCCCCGGCCACAAACACGCTGAGCGTACGCTCGCCGAAGCTCATCAGTCCGGGGTTGGCGTAGTAGATGAGCGAGGGGACGACACCCATTGCGACAGAGAACAAACAGGCCCAGGAAGGTGCACGCCGGATAAACAGGCATAGTGTCATCGGGATCGACATTGGCATGCCGATCGTCGCAGCCAGTCCGATGGCGAAACGGAAGATCCCGGCCTCATTTCCCATCGCCAGATAGCAGGCGATCCCGATAATCAGAAAACCGAAGACGACCGTCATCACCCGGCTCCAGCGCAGCAGGACATCCTCCGGCGGTAGCGGACGCTTCAGTAGCCCGAAGATGAAGGGAACGATGTTGCGGATCAGGATGGCGACATTGCCGTTGAGCCCGCTGTCCACCGAGCTCATCGTCGCCGCGAACATGGCCACGACCATCATGCCAATTAACCCCGTGGGCAGCATTTTCAGCGCAATGACCGCGAAGGCTGCCTCCTCGGGCTTGGGCATGCCCGAGGCCATCACCTCTTCCGGGAAAAGCATTCGCGCCGACATCGGCGGAATAAACCAGAGCATCGTCCCAATGACCGTCAGCACGCCGGTCAGGATGGCCGCCTTGGTGGCCGAGCGCCCCTCCTTGACCGAGAAGTACCGCGTGCTCTGCATCATCGAAGTCATCCCGATAAACTGGATGAAGAAAATCGAGACCAGCCACTCCAAGGTGTAGTCGTTGTTCAGGTCGGAGCCATCGGGCTTGATAAAGGCGAAGGCGTCGCTCAGCCCCTGCGCTTTTATCTCGGAGAAAAATCCGCCAATGCCACCGAAATGAATCAGGCACAATACGGTCAGCAGAATCGTCATGGTAAACATGACCAGCCCCTGAATAAAGTCGGCGGACAGTACCGCCCAGCGCCCGCCCAGTGTGGAGTAGAACAGCACGGTCAGCCCGAGCGCGGGGATGGTCAGCATGAGGGGAACGGAGAAACATGTCGCCGCGAAGATCGACAGCCCGAGTAGCCAAAGCCCGGCTGTCAGCACGGAGAGAAAGACGCCTATCACGGCGAAGACCTGCTCGGTCACCGGACCGAAACGGCTTCGCAGCGCCTCCGGAAATGTCGTCACCCGTAGTTGGCGGAACATCCTCCCGAGGAAGAAAACATGGAAGACATACGCCGCGATGCTGCCGAAGTAAATCGCCAGGACGCTCCACCCGGCCATGTAGGCGGCGCCTCCATTACCAGTAAACGTCAGCGCGCTGATGCCACTCATGAAGGAGCTCATCCCCACGATCCACCAGGTTCCCCGCGAGCCGCTTCGGAAGAAGTCGCTCGTGTCGGTATTGAGCTTCTTGCAGGCCGGACCGACGGCAAGAATCACCAACAGATAAACACCAATAACAATATACTCTACGACCTGGTTTTGCATGGAAGGCAACGAAACAAAGGGTTCGCACTGATTCTGAAGCCGCGCCCCTCAAAGACAAGTCAAGCAACCTCTCACGATAGTAACCTCAACGACCAAGCTGTCACCCCTAATAAGGCCCCACGCGCACGTTATTGTTACCTTTCTGGTGGGCAGATGGCATCGCGGCTTCGTCCCGGCGCGGTATGCTGGTCACAGTGAATACTCCCCATCAGCCCCCGATACGTGTCGGTATAATTGGTGTATCCGGCTATGCCGGATTGCTCGCTGACTGTGTTCAGCGGCATGTCGATGCCGGTCACGCGCACTGGATAGCCGCCGCCGGATTAAAGACCCCGGCAGACATCGCCCGTTGCGAAATCCTCGCCCGTCAGGGAGCGCATATTCACACCGACTGGCGGGAATTGATCGACCAACACGCCGGGCAGCTCGACCTGCTCATGATTCCGACCGCGATCCATGTTCACCGGGAGATGACGGAATACGCCTTGGCCCGGGGTCTGCGGGTTTTTATGGAAAAGCCGCTCGCGGCGACCTATGCCGACGCGCGCGCCATCTGCGAAGCCAACCGCCTCAGCCAGGGTGAGCTTGTTATCGGCTACCAGAATCTTTATTGTGAGAGCACCCACCAGATAAAGAGGTATATCCTCGAAGGACGGCTCGGGAAAATCCAGTCCATGCGCGCACTTGCACTGTGGCCCCGCCCCGCCTCCTACTACAGTCGCAATGGCTGGGCCGGACGCCTGAGCACCGGAGGCAAGCCGGTTAACGATTCGCCCGTCAACAACGCTCTCGCCCACCACATCAACCTGCTGCTTTTCTGGGCCGGAAGCCGTCCGCTGGAAACCGCCCATGTGGAAGCCATTGAGGGTTCACTCTACCGCGCTCGCGACATCGAGAGCTTCGACACGGCGAGCCTGCGCATTTCCACCGGTCAGGATTACCCGCTGGAGTTTCACGGCTCGCATAGCACCCGCGAGATATTTAACCCCGAACTGCATATCCTCGGCAGCCGTGGCAACGTCCGGTGGAAAACCGACCAGAGCATCCATATCGAAACGCCGACAGGTCGCGAAGTCCTGTCGCTGCCTCCAGCCCCCGAGCTACGAGATTACACAGTTTCGCAATTGATGCGTTGGGCGGCTGGAGAAAAAATCCTTTGCTGCACCCCCGGGCAGGCGCTTGAGCAAACCCACGTCGTCGATCTGATTCACCGGCACCTGCCGATTCGGCGCATTCCGGACCGCTTTATCGATATGGACGAGGGCCAGCCAGTTGTCGAAGGGCTACCGCAAGCGTTTCAACGCCGTTACCTCGAAGGCGGTTGCCTCCGGGCTGGTGACACCCCCTGGGCTGAATCGCCCGCCCTCGCGCTTCCGGCGGAAAAAAAATCTGCTTCCCTCGCTGATGTCGCACAGGGTTAACCGGCGACCGGGCCGCACATCGGCCACTACATCCAAGATTCCGCTTGCCCACTAGGGTTGGCGGCGTTGCGCCGTTTTTAGCGAAGCACTCGCAAGGACATTGCGTGTCAATAAATCACGTGACAAGAAAGGCCAATCCGTCTCGATTCCAGTGCTGGAGCCGACTGACGGCGGTGAAAGATTATCTTGCCAAGCCGATTTAGCGGTCCTCAAGTAAGCACTGTGACCCCAACCACCCCACATACCCCAACGGCGGTTCCGCAGGGAGTTCCCGCCAGCGAATTCGAACGCGAACCGGTCCCGGCCAACAAGCTCAAGGGAGCGAACAAGTTCTGGGGCATGTACGCCGGTGAGCACGCCGCGGGGACCGAGTTCATGATCGGACCGTTGTTCCTGCTCAACGGCGTGAGCCTTCAGAACATTTTCCTCGGGCTGCTCGTGGGTAACTTTCTGGCCGTGCTTTCGTGGCGCTACGTCTGCGCTCCCATTGCCGCGCGGGCGCGGTTGACGCTCTATTACCAACTGGAGAAAATCGCCGGAGGCTCGCTGACCAAGGTTTACAACCTCGCCAATGGTGTGCTGTTCTGCTTCCTGGCCGGAGCGATGGTCACGGTCTCGGCCACCGCGGTCGGGATGCCGCTGAACATCCCCATGCCCGCGGCCACCGACATGTTCCCGACGAGCCTCTCGTTTGTGGTCATCGTGCTCGTGGTCGGGCTCGTCATCGCGGTCGTCGCCAGCTACGGGTACGAGACAGTGGCGCGCTTCGCCAACGTCGCCTCGCCGTGGATGATCCTCGTCTTTTTCGCCTGCGGCGTCATCGCCCTCAAAGAGCTGGGCGTGACCAACTGGTCCACCCTCGAACAAGTCTGGACCGAATCCACCATCTTCGCCCAGAACGGCAGCGACCAGACCCGGATGGGCTTCTGGAGCGTGACGTTCTTCGCCTGGTTCTGCAACTCGGCCATGAACGTCGGCATGGCGGACCTGTCCGTCTTCCGCTTTGCCAAAAAGCCCAGCTACGGCTGGGCCAGCTCGGCGGGTGTATACGTCGGGCACTACATGGCGTGGATCGCCGCCGCTCTCATGCTGGCCGCGCAGATCAAGCTCAATCAGGACGCCACGCCCATCCCCGGCCGGATGGCCAGCAACGTGGCCGGACTGGCCGGGATCGTCTGCGTCATCGTAGCCGGCTGGACCACCGCCAACCCAACCATTTACCGCGCCGGACTCGCCTTCCAGGCTATGGTCCCCAAAGCCTCGCGCTTCAAGGTCACGCTGGCCGCGGGCATGGTGGCCACGCTGGCCGGAGTCTTCCCCGCGCTTGCCTGGAAACTGCTCGGCTTCGTGGGGCTTTACGGCACTATTCTCGCGCCGGTCGGGGCCGTCATCTTCGTGGACTGGTACTTCGTCCGCCGCCAGAACCCCGAGGCCCTCTACAACGCCGAACCTGCCAGCAGCTTCAGCCTGAGCGTGCTTGCGGCCTGGGTTATCCCTGTTGGAATTGCGCTCTATTTCATGCACTTCCAGGGCATATCCTCCTGGTTCCTGCCCTTGCCGACATGGATTGCCTGCGCGGTGATCTATTACCTGCTTTCGGCCAAAAACCGCGCTTCACGCGCCCTCCCCGTCGCCTGACCCCCAGCCCCCTCAGCCATATGTACAGCTTTGCCAAAATCGCCGCCCGCCTGGGGCTCCTGCTCACGCTCACCCCTTGCCTGCTCTACCTTTTCGACCTGATCGACCTGGGCACCGTCAAGCTCCTGATGATCGTCGGCATGGTCCTGTGGTTCGCCTGCTCGCCCGTCGTCCAGCACATCAACGAAAAACGCTCCGGCGGGGACGGCCTCTAGCGCGGTGCCATGCTCAGAGGGGGCATAAAAGCCCTTGTCTGTGCCGTCGGAAAACATCAGCGGTCCGCGTTTTTTTGTAAATACTCGCTAAATACCCGGAAAGACCGACCAAGTTACATTGACGGCAGAGAGCTTTTAATAATCTTTTAAAGGGATCGCATGATTAAGGTCCCTCCACCCCAGTTTTCCTCAGAGACCCTGCGACTTTCCGTCTGCCTGGCCTACTGCCTGAGCTGGGAGATTGCCGGAAAGATGCTGCGCGAAAACTGGTCGAGGTTGCGAGCCGTCTGGCAATCGCTCGACGCTCTCAAGCCCGAAGACCGCCGCCTGATCGAACTCTACGAGGAGTTCGCCCCGACCGTCAGCGAGGAGCGCTACCTCACCCATCGCATCGAGAAACTCGTCCCCACCAGCAAATCCCGTCAGACCCTGGCCCTCTGGATGCTCAGTTGCCTGCCCGACGAACTGGAAAAAGCCGCCGCCCGCCACCCGCTCATCCGCGACTGGCTCTCTCCGACCGAGCGCAGCCTGCCCTTCCGCCTGCTGCGTCGCCCCAAAGCAGCGTCCGGCCAAAGTGCGGAAGAACTCTTCCCGGCCGAATCCGAACGCGAGGAGGACTTCGCGCAATTTCTGGCCATGCCGGGTTTTGAAAAAATCTTCGAACACTACTGGCACCAACCCCCGAAAAACCGCACAAACCGGCTCACCCGCGCACTCGTCACCGTCGCCGCCATCCTCTCGCACTTTTTCACTCCCCAGCAGTTTAAACGAGGCTCGGCCCTGCGCGCCCACCTCAAAGGTGTCTGCCACTTTTCCGACGCCACGGTGGACGAGCTGTGCGACATCGCCCGCAAGCTCGAATCCCACTGGTACCAGACCGCCGACCTCGCCTACCGGCTGCTCGTGGACACCCGTCCGCGCGACCGCCTCAACATCGCCGAGATGATCCGCACCCTCGACCTCGACGAACGCACCACCGACGAGGACCGCAAGACCTTCCACGAAGTCCTCGACCTCGCCAGCGGCCAGGGCGACCAGGCATGAGAAGAGGACAGCCCCTGCCCTCTAAATAAAGTCGCGGCCATCTCCCCCCGATTATTCTATGCATTTACGCCTCCGGGGCTTCTTTTTTTTAACCACAGAGGGCACAGGGAACACAGAGTTTTCCCCAACCCATGTCGGGAATATTTTTCAAGCAGAGATCAGGGAGGGCGGACTGCGCCCGGCGGGACGAAGCACCGCCCCGGCTTTTACCGAGCGATGCCGTCACCGTTGTCGAGCAGGAGCTTGTACTCGTAGGAGTCGAGCAGGGCTTCCCAGGAGGCTTCGATGATGTCGTCGGAAGCGCCCACCGTGCCCCAGATTTCGCTGCCGTCGGTGGACTCGATCTGCACGCGGATGATGGAGTCGGCCCCCTGTTTGCCGTCGAGGATGCGGACCTTGAAGTCGGTCAGGCGCACGCTGTTTATCTGCGGGTAAACCTGCTCCAGCGCCTTGCGGATGGCCAGGTCGAGCGCGCCGACCGGGCCGGTAGCCTCGGCCACGGTGTGGTACACCTCGCCGTTGATGCGCAGTTTGACCGAGGCTTCGGAGGTCAGTTCGTCCTTCCACTCGCCGTGAACGTCGATCACGCGGTAGTGGATGACTTCGAAATGGTCGGGCTTGTTTTTAAGGAAACGCGCCAGCATGAGCCGGAACGAGGCATCGGCCGCCTCGTACTCGTAGCCCCGGTATTCGAGAGCCTTGAGCTCGTCGAGAAACTCCTTCATGCGCGGCGACTTCGGATCGACATCGAAGCCCATTTCGTTCGCCTTCATCATGACCGAAGAGCGCCCGGACATGTCCGAGACAAGCACGCGGGTGCGGTTGCCGACGGCCTCGGGGCGGATATGCTCGTAGGAGTGCTTGACCTTGTTCACCGCGTCGGCGTGGACCCCGCCCTTGTGGACAAAGGAGGCCGCCCCGACGAAGGGCGCGCGGATGTCGGGCCGCAGGTTGGCCATCTCATCGACGAAAAGCGAAATGTCGCGCAGCTTGTTCAGCTTCGGGGCGCAGTTGACCTCGTAGCCGAGCTTGAGGGAAAGGTTGGCGATGATGCTGGTCAGGTTGGCGTTGCCGTTGCGCTCGCCAAAGCCGTTCATCGTCCCCTGCACGATGCACGCGCCCTCGCGCACCCCGGCCAGGCTCAGAGCCACACCCAGTCCGCAGTCGTTGTGGCAGTGCATGCCGACCTTCGCGTCCGGAAAGCGTGTGACCACGGTTTTTACCACCTCGGCGACCTCGTGGACCATCATGCCGCCGTTGGTGTCGCAGAGCGTAAGGAAGTCCGCCCCGCCCCGCTTCGCCGCTTCCAGCGTGCTCAGCGCGTAGTCGGGGTTGTCCTTGTACCCGTCGAAAAAGTGCTCGGCGTCGTAGTGGACTTCGCGCCCGGCGGCCTTGAGGTGGCGGACGGTGTCCTCGATCATCGCGAGGTTTTCCTCCGCCGTGGTGCGGATGACCTCCGTCACATGCAGCAGCCAGGTTTTTCCAAAAATCGTCACCACCGGCGTCTCCGCCTGAAGCAGCAGGGCCACCTGAGGGTCTTCCTCGACGGAGACATTGGCGCGGCGGGTGGAGCCGAAGGCCGCGATCTTCGCATGGGTCAGCTCCAGCGCCTTGGCCTGCTGGAAAAAGTCCACGTCACGCGGGTTCGAGCCGGGCCAGCCGCCCTCGATGTAGTCCACGCCGAACTGGTCAAGCTTTTCGGCCACCCGCAGCTTGGCCGAGACAGAGAAGGAAACGCCTTCGCCCTGCGTGCCGTCGCGCAGGGTCGTGTCATAGATAAAAACGTTGGATTTCGGGTTCATTGAAAGAAGCAAAAATAAAGGGTAATGAAAAAACGCGTTCAATGGGCAGCCAACGCCGCCCGCCGTGAGCTTTTTGCCCTGCCCGGAAATCCCTTCCGTAAAGTCACATGCCAACCTTGGCCCGGAAAGGATCCCGGGCTACCGAATTCGCGCAATGGCGAGGGTTGTGACGATAAACTGCATGCGAAAACCAATAAATGAAAACGCCTTTCCCCCGCCGCGCAACGTTTTATTTCGGGCCTGCCCGGCGTCAGTGAAGCGCCAAAGCCGGTCCGGCTGGACCAGCAATCAGGGGTAGCGGCCTTTCTGGACGCGTAGGGCGAAGCCCCTCAGTGTCCTGTGCGGTCACGCACTTGGGGGCGGCGGAGCCCTCAAAGAGCTAAAGCTGCGCGTGCTCTTCGATGAAGGCGCGGATGTCGTCGATTTCGGCCGGGAGTTCGTGGCGGACGATGGTTTTCGCCTTGAGTTCCTCCAACGCGGGCGCGGTCGGCTCGATACCGATCGCCTCAGTGATCGTTTCGGGGAACTTGGCCGGGTGCGCGGTGGCGAGGACGACAGCGGTCTTGGCCGGGTCGCGCTCGACGAAGCCGCAGGCCGTGTGCGGATCGACCACGTAGCCGTACTTTTTATAAACTTCGGCGATGATCTCGCGGATGCCCGCATCGGTCGTGTGCGAGGCGGTGAAAACGTCCGCGTCGAAGCTCTCGAACTGGTAGCGCCCGTTGTCGCGGAACTCGCCCATCACGCTGCGGACCTTCTGCGGGTCGCACCCGACCAGGTAGTACAGGAAGCGCTCGAAGTTGGAGGCCACCTGGATGTCCATCGACGGGGCCAGGCTCGGCACCACGTCGCCCACCTCGTACTGGCCGCTCGTGAAAAGCTTGTAGAGGATGTCGTTCTGGTTCGTGGCCACGCGGAACGAGGCGGCGGGCAGGCCCATGCGCTTCGCCAGCCACCCGGCCAGGATGTTCCCAAAGTTGCCCGTCGGCACGATGAACTCGACCGCCCCGCGCCGCTCCTTCGGGAGCTGGAAGTAGGCGTAAAAGTAGTACACGCACTGAGCGAGGATACGGGCCAGGTTGATCGAGTTGATGGCCGAGAGCCGGTACTGGCGCTTGAGGTCGAGGTCGCCGAAAAGCTCCTTCACGATGTGCTGGGCATCGTCGAAGCTGCCCTTGACCGCGAGCGGAAAGACGTTGGCCGCGCCGGTGGTCGTCATCTGCCGCTCCTGCAAGGGGGAGATACGCCCGTCCGGGTAGAGGATGAAAATGTTCACCCCGTCCTTGCCCAGCAGGCCGTGGATGGCGGCCGAACCGGTGTCGCCGGAGGTAGCCCCGAGGACGTTGATGTGCTCGGAGCTGTTGCGGATCTGCTCCTCGTAGAGGTTGCCCACCAGTTGCAGGGCAAAGTCCTTGAAGGCCAGCGTCGGCCCGTGGAAAAGCTCCAGCACGTAGAGGTCGTCGCTCAGCCCGACCAGCGGTGCGATTTTCTCATCGGTAAAGCGCTTGTAGGACTCCTCGACCAGTCGGCGCAGGACCGCCTCGTCCATGTCGGTGGCAAACTCCTTCAGAAACTCGAAGCACAACTCGGCATAGCCCAGGTCCTCCCACGCGTCGAGCTTGCCCGAGAGGTCCGGCAGCTCCCGCGGCAGGTACAGCCCGCCATCCGGGGCCAGGCCGGCGGCAACCGCCTGGGTAAAGGTGACCGATCCGCCATTTCCGCGCGTGCTGACATATTCCATAGGCCCTCCAAGAAACCCACCCCCTCCCCCGCCTTCAACACTATTTTAGCAGGCAGGACGCAGGACACAGTCCTGCACCTGTGGTGCTACGCACCACGGATGCCCCCGCCAACGCGGCGGCATGGGCAACGGCGGTTGACGCCGAGCCAAACGGACTCCGACTGAACAACCGTCGAGAGGGCGAACCGTGTCTGCGGATTTCGCTATAAAAGGGAACAGGCCCTAGCTCGAGTCAGTCAGGCTACTGGCATCGGTTTGGATGCGCAGTATAGAAAGTGCAAGACCGTTTGGACTAGCGATCAGGGGTAATCAGGGGTAGCGGCCTTTATGGACGCGTAGGGGCGAAGCCCCTCAGGGTCCGGTGCGGCCACGCACCACGGGGCGTGCAGCCCCGGGAATTTGCGCAATAGGAGCACTGGAGCGTTCAACCCTCCTGCCGCGCGCGCAGTTCGATAGCGTGGCCGTTGACGAGGGCGCGGGCGACCTTGCCCCGGGCACTCTCAACGATGCGGCCAAAAGTCGCCCGCGAGACGCCCATCCGCTCCCCGGCCTGCGCGTGATGGAGCCGCTCCACGTCGGCCAGCCTGAGCGCTTCCAGTTCGTCCGCCTCCAGCACAACGACCTCCAGCTCACAGGTCGGGATGCCGCGCGGTTTGAAGACCGTTTCTCTCAGTTCGCAGCGGATGCAACGGTGTTTTTTCGGACGCATGAGACGGCTTTCGTATCGGCAGTCAATTAGTGTTCATTATCCAATAAATCCCTGGCATCAGGAAATGTTGCTTGACCTTTATCAAGCCGCCTTTTATGAGCATATGCTCAATTCTTTCAAGTCAAAACCATGAACATCTGCCTGCCGGTTCTCGAAAATAACGGCCTCCTGAGCGCGGTTTCGCCGCACTTTGGCCAAGCCCCCGCTCATCTGGTCATCTCCCCTGAGGGAGAAATCGTCCACTACGCGGAGAAAACCGCCTGCGGCCACGCGGGCTGTACCCCGGTCGATATTCTCGCCGCGCACGCCGTCAAGGCCATCGTCTGCCAGGGACTCGGACGCGGGGCCTTTTTCCGACTGCGAGAGCTTGGGATCGACGTTTTCCAGACCGACTGCGAGACAGTCGATGAGGCACTGGTCGCCTATCGCCGTCACACACTCGCCCCCATGAGCGAAGACGGCCTTTGCCAGGGACACGAGCACAGTGACCACGACCACGACGGCCATCCCCACGAGCACGGACACAATCACTGCCACTGAAAACCAGCCGTACCGCGCACAGCCGGAGACATCCATCATGGCCGAAATCCGCCTCACCCTGTTGACTGAAAACACCGCCAAGGGACGAAAAATCCTCGGCGAACACGGGCTGGCCTACTGGATCGAAACCCCGGCGGGAAACGTGCTCTTTGACACCGGGCAGGGGCAGACGCTTTTTCACAACGCGGCCCTCTGCGGGGCCGACCTCGCCCAAACGGCGGCGGTCGTGCTCAGCCACGGCCACTTCGACCATACGGGCGGTCTGGAGCAGGTTCTTGACGCCGCCCCGGCGGCCAGCGTCTATTTCCACCCCGACGCGATCCTGCCCCGCTATTCTGCTGCTCCCGCCGGCGGCACCCGCACCGTCGCCGTCCCTTTTATGCACAACGGGGGTGTTTTAAAAAAGGCCGCCACCGTGCGCTACACCCGTCAGCCCACCCCGATCCTGGGCGGGCTCGTCGCCACCGGCGAAGTCCCCCGCCACTACGCCGACGAGGACACGGGCGGAGACTTTTTCCTTGATGCCGACGGCCACCGGCGCGACCCCATCAACGACGACCAGTCACTCTACTTTGAAAGCACCGAAGGGCTCGTGCTCATCCTCGGCTGCGCCCACGCCGGAGTTGTCAATACCCTGCACCACGTGGCCAGGCTGACCGGCACGCAGCGTATCCACGCCGTCATCGGCGGAATGCACCTGCTCTATGCTGATCCGGCCCGGTTGGAGCGCACCTATGCCGCGTTCCGCGACTACGACGTGCGCCTCATCGCGCCCTGCCACTGCACCGGTATCCGGGCCGTGGCCGGGTTCTGGAACCACTTCCCCGAGCGCTGCGCCGAGGCGCACGCCGGTAAACGCTTCACCTTCCGCCTGCCATGAAAACGAGCATCGACTGTTTCAGTTGCTTCATCCGCCAAGGGCTGCGGGCGGCCCGGCTGGCAGGCGCGTCCGAGAAGCAGCAAGACCTCGTGGTGCGCGCCATTATGGGGCACCTGCTCGGCGGCAACCCCGACGAGTCCCCCGTCGAGCTGGCCCGCTCTGTTCAGCAGATCGTGAGCGAGATAACCGGCCAGAGCGACCCTTACGGCGACCTCAAATCCCTCAGTAACGCCCAGGCTGCCGCATGGGTCGAAAACCTCAAAAACACCCCGAGCACGCCTCAGACCGACCCGCTCGATCATGCCGTCCGGCTGGCGGTGGCCGGGAACGTCATCGACTACGGCCCGCAAACCCCCTTCAACCTGGAGAGCACGCTCGAACGCTGCCTGCGCGAGCCCTTTGCCATCGACCACCTGCCCTTGCTCCGGGAGCGCCTTCAAAGCGCCCGCACCCTCGCCTACCTGGCCGACAACGCGGGCGAAATCATCTTCGACCGCGTGCTGCTGGGCGAGTTGCTGGCCCGTTTCGGGCTGGAGAAAATCCTTTTCGTCGTGCGCGAGGAAGCATTCCTCAACGACGCTCTGGCTGAAGATGCCGAAACCGCCGGCATCCTTGAGCTCGACCAGGTCGAACTCGTTCGTATGGGCCCCGGCATCCCCGCCCCCGGCACGCCGGGCCGGGCCGTCTGGGAACAGGTCCGGCGCTGCGATGTGCGCCTGGCCAAGGGGCAGGCCAACGCCGAATGCTTCGACACCGAACCCGATTTTTTCCTCCTTTTCATGGTCAAGTGCGAGATGGTCATGCGGGCGCTGGAGGAAAAGGGGCTGGGCACGACCCGGTTGGGAGACATTGTGTTGACCCACAGCGGATATTGAGCCACATTGGGCGCTTTGACACCGCTCCCGCGCCAACGCGGGACACCGCTTTCCCACCCCGGTAGCGGATTTTTTTTACGAACCAATTGCGTTGTCGGGTTACCCCTTATACCTTGTTTAACTGCGAATTTGAGTATGAGGCTACGCTTGATCATCCTGTCAGTTCTCTGCGGACTGACCTCCCTGCACGCGTTCGAACGCCGCGAAGTCAATCTGGACTACGTCACCGGACTGGCCCGCGAACTGGCCGCCCAGCCCTACGTCCCGGCCAAACCTGAGCTTCCGCCTGAACTGGCTGCGCTGGATTTCGACGGCTACCGCAAGATCCGCTTCAACAAGGACAAGGCCCTCTGGAAAACCGCCAATCTGCCCTTCCAGGTCGATTTTTTCCACAACGGGTACATTTTTCCGGAAACCGTTGAGATATTCGAATACAGTAACACGCACACCCAGCAGATTCCCTACGTCAAGGACTTCTTCAACTTCGACATCAACGGCATCAACCCCGACGAATGGGACCTACAGGGCTACGCCGGACTGCGCGTGCGCACCCCGCTGAACAAGCCCGATGTCTTCGACGATGTGCTCGTCTTTCAGGGAGCCTCGTATTTCCGCGCCCTCGGCCGGGACCAGTACTACGGCCTCTCCGCCCGCGGACTGGCCATCGGCACTGGCGGCCCCAATGAGGAATTTCCCCGCTTCAGCCGCTTCTGGCTGAAAAAACCCGCTTCCGATGCCCGCTCGCTGGAAATCCTTGCCCTGCTGGAGGGCCAGAGCGTGACCGGGGCCTACCGCTTTGTTCTCACTCCCGGCGAAAATACCCAGGTCGAAGTCACGGCCCGCGTCTTCCGCCGCGAGGGAGCCCGCGGTGACATCTACTTCGCCCCGCTCACGAGCATGTTCTGGTACGGCGAGGCCCGCGACAACCACATGGGCGACTGGCGACCCGAGATCCACGACTCTGACGGCCTGCTCATCCACAACGGTGACACCTGGACCTGGCGCCCCCTCACCAACTACCCCGGCAACCACCTGACCGCCTTTCCCGTCGAGCAGCTCCACGGCTTCGGCCTGCTCCAGCGCGACCGCGACTTTAACAACTATCAAGACCTCAGCGAGCACTACCACCGCCGTCCCTCGGCCTGGATACAGACCCGCGGACAATGGCCCACGGGCGAAGTCGTCCTCTTTGAATTCCATCAGGACACGGAAACCGTCGATAACATGGGCGCGTTCTTCCGCCCCGACACGGCCCCCGAAGCAGGCCAACCCTACGAAATCGCCTACACGGTCAATTTCCAGCTGGCCGATCCCGACAAGTCGCTTAACCGGGTCGAAGCCACCCGGATCGGCAGTTCCTGGCAGTACGAGGGAGCCACCCGGTTCATTATCGATTTTTCCGCGCCCGAGAACTTCAAACCCGTGGAAATCCGCGACCTGCAAGCCAACCTGAGCGTGGAAGGAGCCGAGATCATCCAACAGGCGCACATCATTTACAATACCGTCACCTCCGGCCTGCGCGTGCACTTCGACTTGCGCGCCGATCCCGACACCGAACTGGCGAATCTTAAACTCCAACTGACAAAGGCCGACAAGCCGCTCAGCGAGACCTGGGTCTATCAATGGCGACCGTGAACCAGCCCGAGCACGACCTCGAAGCCTGGGACCGCGCCTATCGTAAAGTCGCCTCCCTGCTTCGCGCCTATCAGGTCCGCAATGCCTACCTGCGTCACGAACTGGCGCGCGACATCGTACGTGAGTCGCTCCAGTTTTACCTGGAGGGGCAGGAACCGGAAGCCCTCGCGGTCGAGAACCTGCGCCACCGGCTCTCGCTCTGGCTCAAGCGGCTCAACGACGCCACCTCCGAGCCGGGCCGCAACGGCTACACCGAGGCCCGCATGCTGACCATTGTGCAGGCCTCCCGCATCATCCAGCGCTGGCCCCGACAGTTTCTCTACACCGGCGAGTTCGAGCCCGCGCTGCTGGAAGCCGTCAAGAAAGCCCGCATCATCGGCGTGCCCAACCTGCATCGAGCCTCCATCGGCGTGCCGCAGATCCAGTTCGAAACCGTCAGCGACATGGCCGAAGGCACCCGTCGCCTGTTCAGCAACTCGATCCTGCGCATCTGCCTTTTCACCGCCGCCGTCCTCGCAGGGATACTCACCGTCATCAGCCTGGCCCGATGAGCAACGCCCCCCAACCATCCACCACTCCCGCCGGAGGCTGCACACGGCTCGTTTTTTTCGCACTGCACGGGCTGCTGACCATCGCCGCCGGGGCCATTTTCTGGGATCTGCTCAACCGCACCGGTTTCACCGTGACCAGCTTTCTCCTGCTGGTGCTTTTCGTCATCCTTTTCGCGCACATCGCCTTCGGTTTTCTTCAGCCGCTCTTCGGGCTGTTTGTCGCACTGCGCCGGGACGATCCGCGCCGCATCACCCGCACGATCGATCTCGACCAGGACCCGGCCTCGATCAAGCTCGCCAGCCGCACGGCTCTGATTTTCCCCATCTACAACGAAGACCCGGAGCGCTTTTTCGCCGGGGTGGAAACGGTCTATTCCCGCCTCAAACAACTCGGCCAGATTGAGCATTACGATGTCTTTGTCCTGAGCGACTCGACCGACGCCGACAACTGGATCGCTGAGGAAATCGCCTGGAACGAAACCGCCCTGCGCCTCGGCGCGCACGGCAAGCTTTTCTACCGCCGCCGCCGCAACAACATCAACCAGAAGTCCGGCAACGTGGCCGACTTCTGCCGCCGCTGGGGCGGCTCCTACGACTACATGCTCTGCTTCGACGCAGACAGCCTGATGAGCGGCGAGTGCATCGTGCGCATGACCGAGATGATGGAGCGCAACCCGACCGTTGGCATCCTCCAGACCATGCCCGGCCTCTTCAACGGTCGAACCCTGCTGGCGCGGCTCCAGCAGTTCACCAACCGGGTGCACGGCTATCTCTCCGGCGCGGGTCTCAACGCCTGGCAGCAGGACTACGGCAACTACTGGGGCCACAACGCCATCATTCGCCTGAAGCCGTTTCTGAAATACTGCACGCTGCCGGAACTTCCCGGCGTGGAGCCGCTGGGCGGACGCGTGCTCAGCCATGACTTCGTCGAAGCCGTGCTCATGCACAAGGCCGGTTACGAGGTCTGGCTCGCCTACGACCTGGAGGGCAGTTACGAGGAGATGCCCCCCACCCTGATCGACCTGGCCAAGCGTGACCGCCGCTGGTGCCAGGGCAATCTCCAGCACGCCTGGCTGGTGCTCTTTGGAAACATTCCCAACCAGAGCCGTATCCACATGATCAATGGCATCATGGGCTACCTGTCCTCGCCGTTGTGGCTGCTTTTCATCGGGCTGACCACGCTGGGCACCTACCGCTGGGTCGGCAGCGACCTGACTCTTGTCGTGCGCGGCAGCAGCCTGCCGTGCATGCCCCAGTCGCTGGCCGATCAGGGGCTTCTTCTGCTGGGGCTGACCGCTGTCATGATCTTCGGCCCCAAGCTCATGACCATTCTCTGGCTTGCCCTGCGCCCGCAGCGGGCAAAGGGCTTTGGCGGGTGGTTCCGAGCCACGGCCTCGATCCTGCTGGAGGTTTTCGTTTTCACACTCATCGCCCCAGCCATGATGCTTTTTCACAGCGGGTTCGTCGTCACCATTTTACTTGGACAAAAGGTCCGCTGGGCCACCCAGGTCCGCAACTCCGGCGACGGGACTTCGCCCGAACAGGCAATCTCCGCTCACGGCGGTCACCTGACGGTCGGCCTGCTCTGGGGCGTGCTGGCCTGGACGATCAGCCCGGTACTATTCTGGTGGATGAGCCCGGTGCTGCTGGGCTGGGTACTCGCCATTCCGCTCTCCATCTACACCAGCCGTGAGAGCGTGGGTCGGTGGTTCCGGGCGCGGGGGCTGCTCCTGACACCGGAGGAAACCCGACCGCCGCGTGAGGTCCGCACCCTGCGCGCGCTTGCCCGCGACAGCGAAAAGCTTCCCGACTCGGTTGAAAGGTTTGAAGACATCGGACTGCTCGGCGTCGTGCTAGACCCGTACATTAACGCCCTCCACGGCCTGCTCCTGCGCGAGAAATCCCAACCCGACCCGACGGTGCGCGAGGTCCTGCTGAAGCTCGAAGACAAGCTCCTGCAGGAAGGAGCCGAGTCCCTCAGTAACGCCGAAAAAATGCGTCTGCTCCTGGACTACGAATCCAGCGTCCGCCTGCACAAGCAGGTCTGGTCTCAGCCCGACAATAAACTCAGCCCCTGGTGGCGGCAGGCCAGTAGGAGCTTCAATTACCGCAGCCTCTTTCACCACCGCAGCGAATAGCCACCGCAGGACAACGGCGGCAATCAGGGCACGGAAGTCTCTCACGCAAGGGGAGCTGCGCGCGAGCCAACGTATCCACTTTCCGATACACAGGCTCAGACATTCCCGGCGCTGTCATGGTTTTCTCGGTCCATGCGGGCGCTTGTGTGTCTAAATTTTCACACACCCTTCAGTCAGCCGTCCTGCCCACCCCGGCTCCATCCGAAGCAGCAGGCCTTGCGAGCGTCTTTCTTATCGTATCCATAAGTCAATACACTGGTTACAGTCAGAAGGCATTCGTGGCGGAGCGTGCGGGAACGACGCGCCACTTTAACGCGAATTCCTTGCATTATTAACGCAAACTCCATCTGTGGGTAGCATCGTGCGTTTAGTATTAGCAGCGAGCCGGGGCGGGTAAGCTCCGGCGCTCCAACGCCTATCATTCCTTAACCCATATTAGCGAATACCATGTACACCAAACAGCTGCTTCTGGGGCTACTCTGCTCGACCGCCGCGCTACAGGCGGAAGTCAGCCTCAACTGGATCGGGGGAGACAACACAGTTCACGCCGAGTTCAACTACTACTCGACCTTCTCCTCTAACGGCACCGCCACGGGAGCCGATTCCTACGTCGTCAAGGACAACGACGGCAACGTCGTCTCCGGCGGCCTCGCCGGGCTTGACGGCCCCGACATCATGAGTCTCAACGGCAAGACCCAACGCTTTAGCGATGGGTCCGACCACTGGCTCGAAACCACCGCGAACTGGGACCTGAGCATCTGGATGCCCGGCATCTCCGGCTATGAGACGCAGGAGTTCTGCGTGCAGATCTCGTACTTCGCCTACTTCGATGGCTCCAGCTATGACTACGCCTGGCGGCAGAACTACGACCTGGGTATCAGCACCTACAACCTCGACGCCGACACCGCCAGCTCGATCCTTGGCACCATCCACAGTGACAGCTTCGTCGATACCGATAACGGCATCGTAACCGAAGTCTTCACCTTCACCGTGGGCAACGCCGCCGATGGCGTTTTTATCGACATCGGCGCCACCCCCGGCCTGAGCGTGGACAACCCGTCCTACATCACCTGGATCGAGATCGATTCGGTTTCCTACGACGCCGTCCCCGAGCCCTCCACCTACGGCATGCTCACCGGCCTGGCCGTGATCGCGCTGCTGGTTTTCCGCCGCCGTCGCCACGCCGCCGCCTGAGCCTTTTCCGCGCTTTTTAGTTCTGCTTGCAGAGCTATTCCAGAACACCATCCTAACTGTTAAGTCACGCTATGAACAAGTTCTTCCAAACCTGCGCGATTGCCGGCCTGACCGCCGCTGCCGCGTTCACCGCCACGAGCCTTGAGGCTCGTCCCAGCCGTGCCACCACCGGCGCGAAGTACATCATCTTCCTCATCGGCGACGGCATGTCGTCTGTCCAGGTCCAGGCTACCGAAGCCTTCCTCGCCGCCAACAACGGGCTCGACCCGAATGTGGCCACCGAAATGGACAATGCGGAAAACCTCCTCAACATGAACCTGCTGCCCGTGCGCGGCATCAACACCACCTACGCCTCCAACCGCTTCATCACCGACTCGGCGGCAGCGGGCACCGCGCTGGCCACGGGCTCGAAGACCAACTACGGCGTCATCGGCAAGGACACCAGCCTGACCCAGTCCTACATGAGCATCGCCGAGATGGCGCAGGAAAAGAACTACAAGGTCGGCATCGTCAGCAGCGTCTCGCTCGACCACGCCACACCCGGCGCCTTCTACGCCAACGTGGACTCGCGCAACTCCTACGAACTGATCGCCGTGCAGGCTGCCCAGTCGGGCTTCAACTTCTTCGGCGGCGGCGGCTGGCGACGTGCCTCGAACAACGCCTACCCCGCCGCTTTCCCGGCCATGAGCGGTAATACGCTGACCGAGATGTTCACGCTCGCCGGCTACTCCATGCTCAACGACGAGACCTCGATCCGCGCCCTCAAGTCCGCCCCGCAGGACATGGTCGTGTGCACCGTCCCGGTCCTTCAAAGCAGCGACGCCATGCCCTACGAGATTGACCGCGCTCCGGGCGCCATCTCCCTGGCCGAAATGACCGAGATTGCCATCGACTGCCTCTACGCCAACAACACCACGGGCTTCTTCCTCATGGTCGAAGGCGGCAAGATCGACTGGGCCTGCCACGCCAACGACCCGATGGGCACCATCGGCGACATGGTTGACTTCGACAACGCCGTGGGCAAGGCCATCGAGTTCTACAACCAGCACCCGGACGAGACCCTGATCGTCGTCACCGGCGACCACGAAACCGGCGGCCTCACCATCGGCTTCTCCGGCACCGGCTACGAAACCTCCTTCGCCAACCTGCTCAACCAGGCCAGCTCCTATGAAGCCTTCGGTGCCGTCCTTGCCGCCTACAAGACCAACCGCAGCTTCTCCGATCCCTACGACCCGGTCTCAGAAAACATCGACTCGGCGATGAAGACCCAGATCGTCGACTCCTTTGGCATCGACTACGACAGCCTCAGCGCCTACCGCCAGCAGCGCCTCGAAGACGCCTTCGACCGCAGCATGGGCGGAGTGCCGCTCACCGGCACCAGCGCCCCCTCCGGCTACGTCGGCGGCAGCACCACCATCGACTCGCTCAACTACGGCGGCTACGACGCGCTCACGATGGAGCTTTGCCACCAGTTCAGCCAGGACACCGGTCTGGGCTGGACCAGCTACGCCCACACCGCCGTGCCGATCCCTGTCATGGCGATGGGCTTTGACGACTACCGCTTCGCCGGTTTCTACGACAACACCGACATCGCCAAGAGCATTGCCGCCGCCATGCGTGTCTCGCACGACCTGCCGCACGTCGTCGCGGTCGAGGACTGATTCCCGCCACCTGTACTGCTGCATCAACCATCAAGGTTACCGCAAAAAAACACGGCGTGGCGGGTTCATCCCCGCCACGCCCTTTTTGCATGAATGATTACGGGCTTACGTAGCCCGCCCCTGTCTTCAAAACCAAACACTCACCGCATGCCCACGCCGCTCCATAAAAAACTGCTCAGCCGCGACGCGCTCTTCTGCGCCTTTTTCGCCGTGCTGTGCCTCGTGCTGTGTTTCGTCGATCTGAACCACTTCCGCGACGACGAGGCGCAAAGTAACCTGCGTCACCACCGCGCACGTGTCCTCGAGGCCGACGATTCCGGCATGCGCGTCAACCTCATGCTGCGCTCCGGAGCGCAGCGGCTCCAGGTCGAGCTTTTGAACGGCCCGAACAAGGGCGAGATCATCACCGCCGACAACATGCTCACCGGGCAGCTCGCGCTCGACGAGTACTTCCAGCCCGGCGACGACCTGCTTCTGCAATACACACTCGGCCCTGATGGCAAGGCTCGCGCCGGAGTCGCCCGCGGCCACTACCGCGTGCGCGGCGAACTGCTGATGTGCGCGCTCTTTGTCGCGTTGCTGCTGGCCGTGGCCGGGAGCACCGGGGCCAAGGCGCTGCTCTCGTTCGCCTTCTCCGCGCTCATGATCTGGAAGGTGATGATCCCGCTCTTTCTCGACGGCAAGAACCCGGTCCTCATCGGCATGGCCGTCGTCCTCGTCCTGACTGCGTGCATCTGCTTCCTCGTCGGCGGGCTCAGCCGCCGGGGCTTGGCCTCCTTTCTGGGGGCCGTGCTCGGGCTGGCCGTGACTTGTGTACTGGCGCTGTTTTTCACCGACGCCTTTCGTATCAGCGGCGCGGTTCGCCCGTTCAGCGAGACGCTTCTCTACTCGGGTTTTTACGACCTGAAGCTGACTCCGATCTTCATCGCCTCCATCGTCATCGGCTGCTCCGGGGCGATGATGGACCTGTCGATGGACATCGCCAGCGCGATGCACGAGATCAAGGACAAGAGCCCTGCGCTGGGCCTGTGGGAGCACATCAAGTCCGGCCTCTCCGTCGGACGGGCCGTCACCGGCACGATGACAACGACCCTCCTGCTCGCCTACTCCAGCAGTTACATCACCATGCTGATGCTTTTCGCCTCGCAGGGGATGCCCCTGGCCCGCATCGCCAACATCAACTACGTCGCGGCGGAGTTTCTCAACATCATGGTCGGCAGTTTCGGCCTCGTGACTGTCGCTCCGTTCACCGCGCTAGTCAGCGGTCTTATCTGGCGAAACGGCCCCGCTTCTAACCCCAACACCACTCCTCCCGCCACCGGCCAGCAGCCCGCCTGAGCGGAATATCTCTCCGGCCTTTATGTGAAACGGGTTCGAAGAAGCGCTGCCGGCCTGATGTTAGATATATTTTGCATACGCCCAAAAAGGACAGCTTGACCGATACGCACATTCGGGCGTAATTATAGGTGCTTTTCAGGGGTAAAGCATGAGATTTCCAACCTTCCGGCCTCGACTGGTCGAGTGCCTCCACGGGTACAACTTCGGACAATTCAGGACAGACCTGATCGCCGGCATCACAGTTGGCATTGTCGCCCTGCCGCTGGCCATGGCCTTCGCCATCGCTTCGGGCGTGCCCCCGCAGGCGGGTATTTTTACCGCCGTCATCGCGGGCTTCATCATCTCGGCCTTCGGCGGCTCACGGGTACAGATCGGCGGGCCGACCGGCGCGTTCATCGTCATCGTCTATGGCATCCTGACCGAGTACGGCGCGGCCAACCTCGCCCTGTGCACGATCATGGCGGGGGTCATCCTGCTCATCATGGGCTTTGCCGGACTGGGACAGGCCATTAAATTCATCCCCTATCCGGTCACGGTCGGGTTCACCTCCGGGATCGCGGTGCTGATCCTGAGCACGCAGATCAAAGACTTCCTCGGGCTCGACCTGGCCAGCGTGCCCTCGGGCTTTCTCGATAAGTGCGCCGCCCTCGGCGGAGCCATCGGCACCACCCACCTGCCCACGGCAATACTGGCCACGGCCTCCCTGCTGCTGATCATTTTCTGGCCCAAGGCCTGGACCCGTATCGTGCCCGGTTCGGTCGTCGCCCTCGTGCTCGGGACGGTCGCGGTGGCGCTTTTCGAGCTCCCGGTCGAGACCATCGGCTCGCGCTTCGGCGGCATCCCCGAAGGGCTCCCGCCCTTGCAGGTGCCGGAGTTTTCCTTCTCCGGACTGACCGCCCTCATCCAGCCCGCCACGACCATTGCGCTGCTCGCCGCCATCGAGTCCCTGCTCTCCGCCGTCGTCGCCGACGGTATGATCGACGACCGTCACGACTCCAACCAGGAGCTCAAGGCCCAGGGCCTGGCCAACATCATCTGCCCGCTTTTCGGCGGGATCGCCGCTACCGGCGCCATCGCCCGCACCGCCACCAACGTCCGCAGCGGCGGGCGCACACCGATTGCCGGGATGACGCACGCCGTCACCCTGCTGCTGATCCTTCTCGTGGCCGCCCCGCTGGCCAAGTCCGTGCCGCTGGCCACGCTGGGCGCGGTGCTCGTCATGGTGGCCTACAACATGGGCGAATGGCACCAGTTCAAGCGCCTGCTCAAGTGGCCCCGTAGCGATGCCGCCGTGTTTTTGACCACTTTCGCGCTGACGGTGCTCTTTGACCTCACGCTGGCGGTCGAGGTCGGGATGGTGCTCGCTGCCATGCTCTTTATCAAGCGCGTGGCCGACACTTCGCAGATCACCCCGGTCAGCCCGGAAACGGACACCGAAGGCGTGCAGCACAGCCTGCAAGGCAAAGACGTGCCCGACGAGGTGCAGGTCTTCCGTATCCTCGGGCCGTTCTTCTTCGGCGTGGCCGACCGGCTGGAAACCGCGCTCAAGCGCGCCCAGCGCGAACCGCAGGTCGTCATCCTGCGCATGCGCAAAGTCACCGCGATGGACGCGACCGGTCTCAACGCGCTGGAAAATCTTTACGAGAAGCTGACCCAAAAACACCGGCATCTCGTCATCAGCGCGCTCCAGCCCCAGCCCTACCGGGCGATCAAGAAAGGCGGTCTGCTCGACCGGCTCGGCCCGGAAAACGTCTGCCCGGACATCGACGCCGCTCTCGCCCGCGCCAAGGCCATTCTCAGCCAAAAGTAGGCGGCTTTAGACCGGTTCCAGGTAGCTTTGAGGGTTATGTGAAAGGGTGTCTTCTTCAAAGACACGCTCTCACCCACTCTCCAAAAAAATTTGAGACGGAACTTTGTTCCTTCGCAAGAGCGAGTGACCTTCGACTCCGGAAAGAATCGGTATTACCCGCCTGGCGGGAGACGCAAATCAGGATAAGAAATCCATCCCGATCAAGCCGCAGTCGTTGCGTGATTTGAACATCAAAAAGGCCGTCTCACAATGGAGACGGCCTTAATGGTATGGGGTGTGGGCTTGAGAAAATGATAGAACTTTTATTCGCGTAGCATTCGCATCAAGTGCGAGAATTAAGGTCAGTGTACATCCCGGACTGGCCTTGCCAAGTGTTTTTTCCCGGTTTTTCAAATTTTTATCGAAAAACCGGGAACACACTTAAATTCAGCCCTCGGACTTGGTCTGGGCCGCAGCGGCTTCGACCAGCTTGGCGAAAGACTTGGCTTCGAGAGCCGCCCCGCCAATGAGGCCGCCATCGATATCCTTTTCGGCCAGCAGTTCCGCGGCGTTGGCGGGCTTCATGGAGCCGCCATAGAGCAGGCGGATCTTGTCGGCCGCTTCGGCGCCGAGTACGTCAGCCAGCATCTTGCGGATGGCGGCGTGGACTTCCTGCGCCATTTCCGGCGTGGCGGTCTTGCCCGTGCCGATGGCCCAAACAGGCTCGTAGGCCACGACGATGCTCTCGGCGTGCTTCTTGTCCACCCCGGCGAGGCCGCCCTTGACCTGCTCCTCGATCACGGCGAGGGTCTGGCCAGCTTCGCGCTGCTCGATGGTTTCACCGACGCAGAGGATGGGCTTGAGGTTATTTTCCAGCGAGGCGAGGACCTTCTGGTTGATGAAGGCGTCGGTTTCGCCAAAGTACTGGCGCCGCTCGCTGTGGCCAAGGATGACGTAGCTCACGTAGAAAGTCCGCAGCATGGAGGCGGAGATTTCGCCCGTGTAGGCACCGTCGGGTTCGGGGTGCATGTTCTGCGCGCCGAGCTGGATGTTGTTGGCTTCGGACAGGGCCTTGGCCGCGCTTTCGAGCGCGGTGAAGGGGGGGCAGATCGCCACTCCCACCTCGGTCTGTGTGCCGATTTCAGCGAGGATGCCTTTGATGAGTTCCACGCCGTCGGGCGCGGTCTTGTTCATCTTCCAGTTCCCCGCGATCAGATATTTACGCTTTGTAGCCATAATGTTTTGAATTGGGTAAAAATTTAAGCCTGCTCAAGAGCGGCCACGCCCGGCAAGGTTTTTCCTTCCAGGAATTCGAGGCTGGCGCCGCCGCCGGTGCTGATGAAGGAGACCTTGTCCCCGTAACCGCTCTTCTTGATCGCCTTGACGGAGTCGCCCCCGCCGATGATCGAGATGGCGTCGGCTTCGGCCACGGCCTCGGCCACGGCGAAGGTGCCCTTGGCGCATTCCTTGATCTCGAAGACGCCCATCGGGCCGTTCCAGAGGATGGTCTTGGCCTTGGCCACTTCGCTCTTGTAAAGCTCGATGGTCTTCGGGCCGATGTCCACACCCTGCCAGCCGTCGGGGATGTCCCCCTCGACGATCTTGGTTTCGCCGACCTGGGCGTTGCCGAAGTCGAGTTTGTCGGTGACGAGCGTATCGACGGGCAGCAGGAAGTTCACGCCCTTGGCTTCGGCCTTGGCCAGGCAAGCCTTGGCGGTCTCGATCTTGTCGGGCTCGGACAGGCTGTCGCCGACCTTCTTGCCCTGCGCGAGCGCGAAGGTGTAGGCCATGGCACCGCCGATGAGCATGGTGTCGCACTTTTCGAGCAGCGCCTCGATGACGGTGATCTTGTCAGAGACTTTGGCCCCGCCGAGGATGACGGCGAAGGGGCGCTCGGGCTTGGCGGTCTTTTCGCCGAGGAAGTCCAGTTCCTTCTCGATGAGGAAGCCGGAGACCTTCGGGCCGGAAATGTACTTGGTGATCCCTTCGGTGGTGGCGTGGGCGCGGTGGGCCGTGCCGAAAGCGTCGTTGACGTAGGCGTCGGCCAGCTTGGCCAGGGCCTGGCAAAACTCGGGGTCGTTCTTTTCCTCGCCCTTGTAGAAGCGGGCGTTCTCCAGCAGGATGACACCGCCGTCGGCCAGCTCATTGGCGGCCTTTTCGGCTTCCGGTCCGATGCAGTCGGGGACGAAGAGCACGGGCTGTCCGAGGCGCTCGGAAAGGGCCTTGGCTACGGGGGCCAGCGTGTACTTCAGATTCTTTTCACCCTTGGGGCGACCCAGGTGGCTGGCCAGGATGACCTTGGCGCCTTGATCGACCAGGTGCTTGATGGTCGGCAGCGCGCCCACGATGCGGGTGTCGTCGGAGATGTTGCCCTGCGCGTCGAAGGGAACATTGAAGTCCACGCGCACGAACACGCGCTTACCGGCGAGGTTGACGTCCTTGATGGTTTTGACGGAAGCCATGATGAAAATCAGGTTTGAGAGTTTGAGCGTTTGAAAGTTTGAAAGTCTTTCCCAAAAGGCGATGCGCGGCCTGACAAATGCAGGCGTCCGGATGGACCGACAATCGTCCTGCTTCCGGGAAAGCGAGGCCGCCCACATATGTGGGCGGCCCGCCGGAAAATCCGTTAGCGGATTGGCTTAGAGGAACTTGCTGACCTTTTGCAGCAGTTCGACGCAACGGTTGGAGTAACCCCATTCGTTGTCGTACCAGGAAACCAGCTTCACGAAGTTATCGTTGAGCGAGATACCGCTGGTGGCGTCGAAGATCGAGCTCAAGCCGCAGTGGATGAAGTCGCTGCTGACCACTTCGTCTTCGGTGTAGCCGAGGATGCCCTTGAGGGAGCCTTCGGAGGCTTCCTTCATCTTGGCGCAGATGGCTTCGTAGGAAGCGGGCTTTTCGAGGCGGACGGTGAGGTCAACCACCGAAACGGTCGGGGTCGGCACGCGGAAGGACATCCCGGTCAGCTTGCCCTTGACCTCGGGGAGGACGAGGCCGACAGCCTTGGCGGCGCCGGTGCTGGAGGGGATGATGTTGATCGCGGCGCTGCGGCCACCCTTCCAGTCCTTGCGGCTGGGACCGTCCACGGTCTTCTGGGTCGCGGTGTAGCTGTGGACCGTGGTCATGAGGCCTTCGACGATGCCGTAGTTATCGAGGATAACCTTGGTGATCGGGGCCAGACAGTTGGTCGTGCAGGAGGCGTTGGAGATGATGTTGTCCTCGGCGGTCAGGGTGTCGCAGTTGACACCCAGCACGACGGTCTTCACGCCGTCACCCTTGCCGGGGGCGGAGATGATGACCTTCTTGGCGCCGGCGTCGAGGTGGCCCTGGGCCTTCTTGTCCTCGACGAACAAACCGGTGGATTCGATCACGACGTCCACGCCGAGTTCCTTCCACGGCAGGGCGGCGGGGCCTTCCTTGACCGAGAGGGACTTGATCGTGTGGCCGTTGACGATGAGCGTGTCTTCGTCCGGAGCTTCCACAGTGCCGTTGAAGCGGCCCTGAATCGAGTCGTACTTGAGGAGGTACGCGAGGTTGTCGGCGGGCACGAGGTCGTTAATCGCGACGACTTCGATTTCGCTGCCGAGCAGACCCTTGTCCACCAGCGCTCTGAACACCAGCCGTCCGATGCGGCCGAATCCGTTGATACCTACTTTGATTGCCATAATTAAACCGTTTAGTATATGTGTGTGTTCGTAGCCGGGGCGCTGTTGGCCCCTTTCCGAAAAGCAGACAGACCATTAAGCGCCCAGTTCCATGCAAGGCAAGCGTTAAGCCGGAGTTTTCGCAATCCTGAAATAAATAAAGCTAATGCTAATCCGGTTCCCCCGCCCCGCTTATAAAGCGCATAACCATCAAGGTTACAGGCCCGAAACACTCCCCATTATATCATCAGGGGAAGCCCCGCCCGCGTCAAGCGTTTCTGATGGGTAGAAACGTTCAATCCGAACGCTACTCAAACAAAAATAAGACCGAAAGCACCGAACATTAGAAAAAGAAGTAATCCATATAGCCAGAAATGCATACTGTAGCGGAATCGAATCCAAAAACGACGGCCCTTTGACAACTTATACGCATCGGTCATCCACACCATAGCCATTTCAAAATCAATCGTCATATGGTTTTCATGTGCGCCAAGGATCGAATCATAATCCTTAATCACCCTGAGATATGATTTACCGTGCGTGTCATTTGGTTGCGAATAATAATGTAAAACCCTATAACATAAACGATTGATATCGAGAGCACATCTATGCATACGCTCAGCCCTTCCACTATAGTCATTTGCACTCATTTGAAGTGAGACAATTAGTACAAACAAGGCCAATACAATCTGCACAAACTGCTGCTGCTCAAAGGTCATACTTGCGGTGATTCCAATAAGGGGCATTATCGACAAAGCAATTAGGCCCGCTGAGTAGATCGATAAGCTCCATGTTGAGAACCGGTGATGGTACATCAAGCGATTCGATGCATTAAACCGCGATGTGGCAGTTTTCTTCATCTTTCGATGAAGAACCATTAATGGTGAAATACTAAAATCATCCCGCGACGCATCTTCCATCAAGGAATACTACAAAAGGCACAAAAAAATCCAATAAAACAATTTCCGCCCCACCCTACTTTTTAATCCACAAGGCGCAACTGAGCGGCGGGAGATGCAGACAACCGTCTTCCCAGCGAACGAGGCCGCTGCGGAGGCCTTTTTCCTCGAAGCGTTCGTGGTCGGCGAGTTGGGAAAACTGCTTCGGGTCCAGGCCCGGCACCGGCAGCGGATGCCCGTCGAAGTGCGGGTTGGCCACGAAGAGGATTTGCTCCGAGCCATTGGTGTGGTCGGCGTTGTAGAGGACGCCGATGGCCGAGGTATCGCCGTCCTCGAAGAATTTTAAATAGCCCGCGCTCTGACGGCCGTTGAGCCGGAACAGCCGCCCGGCGTGCGAGCGGCGGAAGGCGATCCAGCGGCGGAAATAATCGGCGGTCGAGGGGTACTGGCGCTGGCGCGAGTAGTCGAGCGCGTTGAGGTCGCCGCGCTGGTAGGAGTTATTCACCCCCTGCTTCGAGCGCAGGAGGTCCTGCCCCTGCGCCAGCATGGGAATGCCCAGCGAGACCATCAACAGGGCGCACATCAGGTGCGTGCGGCGGCGGTCGTTAGCGGTAGGCCAGGTGCCGTTGTGGTCGGCGTTTTCGGTGATTTTGTCCAGCCAGCAAAGGTCGTCGTGCGAGGCGGCGTAGTTGACCGTCTGCGCCGGGAACATGGCAAAGTAGTGCGGCGAGCCGGACACGAAATAGCGGAACTGGTCACGGTTGGCCTCGCCCCGCACGTAGCGCCCCACGAAATCGCGGTAGCCATCGTTCCAGGAGGAGTAACCGGTGTGGCGCAGGGCCTGCGCGATGTGCCCGCGAAAGCTCCACGGCTCGGCGATGAGGATGATGGAGGGCTTGACCGCCTTGAGCGCCTTTTCCACGTCGCGCAGGACATCGACCCCGATCAGCTCGGCCAGGTCGAAGCGGAAGCCGTCCACATCGTAGGTTTTCACGAAATGCACGAGGCTGTCGATAATCAGCCGGCGGCCCATCGGCGTGTGCGCGCTGAAGTCGTTGCCGCAGCCGCTCCAGTTCATGAGGTTGCCCTTGTGGTCGGTCTCGAAGTAATAGAGCTTGTCGATAAAGAGCAGGTGCGCGGGCTCGCCGACGTGGTTGTAAACCACGTCGAGGATGACGGCCATCCCCTGCTCGTGAAAGGCGTCCACCATGTCCTTAAACTCGTGGATCTGCGAAGCCTTCTCCGGCTCGGTCCCGTAGGAGCTTTCCGGGGAGAAGTAGTTGCAGGTCATGTAGCCCCAGTGGTACTGGTCGCGGCTGCGGGCGTCGTTCTCCTGCACGGGCTGGAGTTCAACCGCGTTGATGCCGGTCTCCTTCAGGTAGCACTGGCCGGAGCGCAGCCACTTGGTCAGCCCGGCGAAGCCCTCCCGCTCGGTCGGGGCCAGGTCGATCTCGGCCTTGGCCAACAGGTCGCGCACGTGCGTCTCCATGATGACCAGGTCATGCCAGGCCGGGGGCGTGAACCTCCGGTGCGGGCGCGGAAGCTTTTCCGGGTCGTAGATGATGCCCGGCCCCACGTGGCTGACCGCGGCCAGCGCGTAAGGGTCGAGTATCTTGAAGTCCGGGTCGAAATGGCTGAAATTGCTGTCGCGCTGCCCGTCCACGCTGTAGTGGTAATACCAGCCGTGCAGGTTGCCGGGGTGGACGCGCTCCCAAATGTTGTCGTTGACGCGGACGAGGTCGTGGCTCTGCGCGTCGGAGGCGTCGAGATTTTTATAAACGACCACCGTGACCCGTGTCGCCCGCGGCGCGAAAATGCGGAAAATGGTCTTCCCGGCGGCCATGAGAACCCCGAGTTGCGCATCCGTCCCGAGGGCCAACAGGAGGTGGCCGTAGTCAACGGGGCACTCCTGACGGGTGTTTTTGTCCTTCCAGAGCAGCTTCTCGTGGCCGAGGATGTGGTGCTGCTGCGGAGGCTCGAAGTAGAAAACGTGCTGGCCGGTGCGCTTGGGATCGAGAAGAAAGGGGTGTGTACCGTCGCCATTGACCTCACGGTTGGGGGCGTCGAGCGGGGTCATCTGCCACTCGTTGTCACCCGTCACGAACTTGAACCGCACGGCTTCGCCGGGGCAGACTTTGCTGAGGGGGACGCTCAGCGTGAAGCACAGGCGACCCTGATAACGGTCACGCTGCATCTGCCAGGTCTTTTTGCCGATGGCCTTCTCCCAACCGTTGAACTCGCCCGCGACGTAAAAGCTTTTCTCCTGCCAGTCGAGGTTCGGAAAATGCTCGGGCCAGAGAAAAAAGACGACTCTCTTGCCCTCGGTGTAATAGCCGGAAAGCTTGGCGTACTCCTGCGGCGCGGCCCGTTCGATTTTCTTGAGCGACTGCCTGCCGGGATTGAGAAACAGCGGCGGCATCTCCGTGCCGGTCCAGTCTTCATTTAAAAACACAATTCCGCGCTGATGGTTCTCCCACCGGGCTTCAAAAAATACGTCCGCGCACATAAGATCGGCTCAAGCTAGCCATTAGGGGCCCCCTTGACACGCAAAAACTGGGAAGAGAGTGGGAATAGTTGAGATGTGGAAGGGGTAAATGGTCAAATGGCTGAATGGCTAAATGGTTGATTGTTGAGACGAGATGCGTTCGCGGGAAGAAATCCGGGCGATAACGGCATTGGCTGGGAGGAAAGGGGGACGTTTGCGCAAAGGGCCGTCTGCCCACTCCATCAACTGAGCCTCAACAATCAACCATTCAGCCATTTGACCATTTAACAATCCATTAGCCATTTCCAAAAAAATATGCCTGTATGCCCCGATGGCGAAAATCCTGGTAGCCCTTTCTGGCGGCGTTGACAGCGCGGTGGCCGCGCTCCTGCTCAAGCAGCAGGGGCACGACGTGTCTGCCGCCTACATGCGCACCTGGATGAACGAGGAAGGCAGCGCCATCCTGGCCGATTGCCCCTGGGAGGAGGACATCCGCCAGGCCAAGGCCGTCGCCGCGCACCTGGATATCCCCTTTGAGGTTATCAACCTGATCGAGGACTACCGCCAGCACGTGGTCGATTATCTGATACGCGGCTACAGGAGCGGCGTCACCCCGAACCCCGACATGATGTGCAACCGCGAAATGAAGTTCGGTGTCTTCGCCCGCTACGCCCGCGAGCACGGTTTCGAGTCGGTGGCGACGGGGCACTACTGCCGCCTGCGCGAAGCCCCCGACGGCACCCGCCAGATCCTGCGCGGGCTGGACCGCAACAAGGACCAGTCGTACTTCCTCGCCCTCGTCCGTCAGGAACAGTTGAAAATGGCCCGCTTCCCCATCGGTGAGCTGGCCAAGCCCCGCGTGCGCGAACTCGCCCGCGAGCACAACCTGCCCAACGCCGCCCGCAAGGACAGCCAGGGCATCTGCTTTCTGGGCAAGGTGGACATCAACGCCTTTCTGGGCGCGTACATCCAGGACCGCCCCGGTCAAATCGTCCGCGCCATCGACGGCACCGTGCTGGGCGAACACGCCGGGCTGCACCACTTCACGCTCGGCCAGCGCAAGGGGCTGGGCATCCCCAGCAACACCGACTTCAAGAACTATGTCGTCGTGGGCAAGGACTTTGAAAAAAACCGCCTGCTGGTCGCCTTTGACGAGCCCGACGCCCCGGGCCTCTACGCGACGGATTTCACCCTGCGCGAACTAAGCTGGACCGGCCACCCCGTCAGTGCGGCGGGCCAGATCGACATCATGCCCCGCTACCGCGACCCCCTCATGCGGGCTGACTTCGAGCCCCTGCCCGACGGCACCGCGCACATCCGCTTCCACGAGCGCCAGCGCGCCCTGGCCCCCGGCCAGATCGCCGCCCTCTACGACGACGAAGCCCTCCTCGGCGGCGGCTTCTACGCCTGAGCGCCACTCTACCGCCCACCCCCGGTTCGCCTCTGGGGTGAAAAACCTGAAAAAACACTAGATTTTACAGCACGGGGCCTCTAGCCTATGGCTCACTTCGGCACCGACGCCGATTCCGTTACCCCGACACTCCGAAGCATGACCCTGAACGAGTTACAGCGCTGGATTCTCAACAACAGCCAGGAAGACACCTGGTGGGTCGCCATCGACGGCGATGTGCTTGACAACCTGATGGCGCTCCCGGACGTGGGCAAGGTCAAGGACCAGAACCCGGACCGCGAAATCTCTGTCCTGCACGCCAGCAAGGCCGAGGACGAAGACGCCGAGTGGATCATTTTCGAGAAAGAGGTCGCGCAGAAGTTTCGGGTCATCTCAGAGAAGAAAATCGCCAGCGGCTTCCAGGTTTCTTCCAGCGCTCCCGTCAAGGAGGCCCCCGAGCCCGCCAAAGCCGAGCCGGAGCCCCAACCTGTCGAAGCCGAACCAGCCACCGCCTCCCCCACCCCGGCAGCCTCCGCGCGCCCCGACAGTGAGCAGTTCACCCTCTACAAGGCCGAACTGGACGCGCTCAAGCTCGCCGTGGCCAAGCTGAGCGAGGAGGTTGCCTCCCTGAAAAACCTGGCCAAAGAGGTCAAGGCCCCGCTGGCCGAGGCCAAGGCCATCCTCGAAGAGCGCGAGCAGTTTCTGGAAATGAGCGAAAACTCGCTCTTTGAAAAAGCCCAGACGCAGGAAGTGATGCAGAACGAGCTGGAGCAACTGCGCGAGGAGCTTCAGGACAAGGAGCGCAACCTCAAGGCCCGCGAACAGGCCCTGGCCGAAAAAGAAACCGCCTCCTGAGCGGGTTTCGCTTTTCTTCACTGGTGCGGCCATCATCCGCGACGCACATCCCCCTCCACACGATAGTTTTTACCCCTCATGTGATAATTCGTCATAGCCAGCCTCATCGCCATGAAAAACAACCTCCTCCCGTTCATCCTTGCCCTGCTCTCCTTCTTCGTCGCTTCCCACCTCTCCGCCGCTGATGGCCTCAGCGTAACCGGTAAAAGCATCGGAACGGACGGCAACGGCACCCTGAATCCCGAACGCTGGACACTCGACGCCGACAAGGGAACGGTCACCGCTTTGCACGAACTCCCCTTTACCTGGAGCCCCGGCAACGGCGACGAGACAGAGCTGGTCGTGGGCCTCAGCGTTACCTACGAGAAACGCGACGGGCAGCTTTACCTCGAAGTCACCCACACGGAATTTCAAGGCTTCATCGAGATCGCGCCGAAAAAGTTCACCCCGCTCATTAATGCGGCTCAAGCCAAGCTCGTCCTGCCCACCCCCGACGGTGAACCAGTCACGGTCAAGCTCGACGGCCAGGAGGAAATTGTCTTCCGCTGGAGCGAAAACGCCGATCCGCGACGAGTCGATTGGTAAGGCCGGGAGGCTTTAGCCAGTCAGTCGGAGCGATGCTCAAACACGGAAGTGGCGTCGGCGGAACCAGAACGCGAGGTTGACCAGCGCGATCATGACCGGGACTTCGACCAGCGGGCCGATGACAGCGGCGAAGGCCACCCCGGAGCCTATCCCGAAGACCGCGACCGCCACCGCGATGGCCAGTTCGAAGTTGTTGCTCGCGGCGGTAAAGCTCAGGGTGACGCTCTGCCGGTAATCCGCCCCCACCCACTTGCCCATGAGGAAGCTGACCACGAACATGACGCCAAAGTAAATGGTCAACGGCACGGCGATCAGGAGCACGTCAAAGGGCAACGCCAGAATTTGATCCCCCTTGAAGCTGAACATCAGGACGATGGTGAACAGCAAAGCAATCAGGGTGATCGGGCTGATCCGTGGGATAAAACGCTCCTCGTACCAGACGCGCCCCTTGAGCTTTACGCCGATGAAGCGCGTCAGCATGCCGCCGAAAAACGGAATCCCCAGGTAGATGAGCACGCTTTGGGCGACTTCGCCCATGCTGATCGCCACCACGCTGCCCTCCAGCCCGAAAATACCTGGCAGCCAGGTGATGAAAACCCAGGCGTAGAGGCTGAAAAAGACGACCTGGAAAACGCTGTTGAAGGCGACCAGCCCGGCGGCGTATTCGCTGTCTCCCTCGGCCAGTTCGTTCCAGACGATGACCATGGCAATACACCGGGCCAGCCCGATCAGGATCACGCCCGTCATGTACTCGGGGTGATTGGGCAGAAACACAATCGCCAGCACGAACATCAGCACCGGGCCGATGAGCCAGTTCTGCACCAGCGAAAGCGCCAGCACCTTGACGTTGCGGAACACCCGGTGCATTTCCTCGTAGCGGACCTTGGCCAGTGGCGGGTACATCATCAGGATCAGGCCCACCGCGATGGGGATGTTGGTCGTGCCGACCTGGAAGCGGTTCAGGAAATCGTCCGCCCCGCTCCAGAGTGCGCCGATGGCCACCCCGGCCGTCATGGCCAGGAAAATCCACAGGGTCAGAAAACGGTCAAGGAAGCCCAGCTTTTTCTTGCAGGGCGGGCAGACGGGAAGCGTTTGAGTGTTGTCCATGATAGCAAGTGTTGCGGGGATCAGCGTGAAGTCGCCAGCGCCTGCCGGTAACCGCTGGCGTAGGCGGAAAAAACGTTGCGAATCTCGTCGCGGATACGGCGGAAGGCATCCAGTTCGCTCTCACCTGGGCGAACGGCCTTGGGCGGGTCTTCAAAGCCCCAGTGGTAGCGCGTGACCTGGCCGGGAAACAGAGGGCAGTCCTGGTCGGCGTTTGCGCATACCGTGATAACGGTGTCGATCCCGGCTTCCATAAATAGCGCGAGGGGTTTGGAGGTGTGCGCGGAAATATCGATCCCGATCTCCCCGAGCGCCTCGATGGCAAGCGGATGGACGTACCCGGCAGGTTTCGAGCCCGCACTGAAGACCTCGAACAAGTCCCCGGCGATATGCCGGAGAATACCCTCGGCCATATGACTGCGGCAGGAATTACCCGTACACAGGATCAGAACTTTCGGCTTACTCATGACCATGAACGCAAAGATGACGCCAACGAACATGCGAAATCAAGCATATTCCATTAAAAGAATATAAAAATCAAAAACCATCACCCGCTACATCGGGTAAAGCTACCCCTCAAAACCAAAACCACGGAGACTCTCTCCCTTTGCGTCTTTGCGCCTTTGCGGTTAATCAAATAAAATCCATCCCCTCGTCATCCAACGCCGACGACCGCTTAACCGTAACCATTGCCTCTCCAACCCCCAAAAGCCCGCGGCCAACCCTTCGCCGCGTTCAGCGGTCGATCATGCGGAAGGTGTACTTGATCGTCTCGGCCCGGCCCGTGGGAGAGCCGCCGATATTGCGGGCGTTTTTGACGGCGGCCAGGATCGAGTTGTCAAACGCCCGGTCGCCGCTGGGCGTGACCAGCACGACGGGTCGGAGGGTGCCATTGGGCTGCACCGTGACCTGCACCACGGCAAAGGTGTCCCTCCCCGTTGCAGCCTCGGGCTTGTTCCAGGCCAGTTCGATCTGGCGGCGCAGTTGGGCGATAAAATTCTGGAGGGCCTGTTGTTCGGCCGCGCTGGATTGCCGCGACGAGGTACTGGGGCCGGTAACAACCACGTCGGAGACGTTGATCTTCGGGGCCGGGGTCGGAGCCGTGTTGCGCTTGGGCGGCGTGGGCGTGGGCTGGCCGTGCTGCTTGCGAAAGTCATCAATCGACATCGGCTTGGCCTTCGGCTGCTCCTTGGGCTTGGGAGCCGGTTCCTGCTTCGGCGTCGGAGTCGGCGTCGGAGTCGGTGTCGGCGCGGGCGGAGGCGGCGCGGGCTCGGGTTCCGGCTCAGGGATGTTGATATCGGGAATTGTCACCGGCTCGGAGGGCGCGATCTGCGGCGCGTCGATGGAGGGGATTTCGGGCGCGGGGTCAGGCTCCGGGGTGGGCGGCGTTTCCTGCACCTGAGAGGGTTGCTCGGACGGCACCTCGACCAGTTCAAAGATGACCGGCTCAGGCTCGCGGTGCAGACGGTTCCAGGCGATCATGAGCAGCACCGCGCCGAAAAAGAGCACGTGAACCGTGACCGATCCCCAGAAGCCGCGTGTGGTGTTGCCCTTTCTCATTTCACCTGCGTGTCCAGATTGAGGCGGGAAAGTTTGTGCTCCTTGATCAGGTTGACCACGTCAATCACCTTCTGGTAGCGGATGGTGCGGTCAGCGCGGAGGCTGATCACGGGCGGGTTCGGTTCGGCGGCAAGGCTGGCCAGCAAGTCGTTGAGCTTGGGCATGCTGACCGGGTCCTGCCCCCAGAAGACCTGTCCGGCGCCGTCGATGGAAATCACCTGGAACTGCACGTCCTCGCGTGAAACCTGGGGCCGCTGCGACTCCACCGGCAACTCCAGCGGGATGGTCTGCTCCAGCAGTGGCGTGGTTATCATGAAGATAATCAGCAACGAAAAGGCCAGGTCGATGAGCGGAGTCACGTTGATCTCCGAGACCGCCGTCATGCTTTTCCTGCGCCTGAAAGTCCGTGCCATCTTGTCTGTTTCTGTGAAGCGTTACCGCGTTTAAATTATTCGTTGGTGTCCGCGCGGGGGCTTAGAATCCGCTGCCAGGCCGGGGCGACGAAGGCCGTTCGTCCTCGTCGGAGGCGGCGTCCTGTTCGAGAGCGACCTCGACCTCAAGTTCGATCCGGTCGGCCAGCGAACTGGCGAAGTTTTCCAGCTCCGTGATAAGGAGCTTGCACTGGGTGAGGAGGAAGTTGTACCCGAAGACCGAGGGGATGGCCACGAGCAACCCGGCCACCGTGGTCAGCAGCGCGCCGGAGACACCGGGAGCGAGGTTTTGCAGGGTGGCGCTGGCTTGCAGGGCCATCGAGCCAAAGGCATCCATCACGCCCCAGACCGTCCCGAGCAGCCCGAGAAACGGCGCCCCCGTCACAATCGACCCCAGCAGGATCATTTTCGATTCGTACTTGATCGTCTGCTGGGCGACGCCGCGCTGAAGCGCGTTCTCCACGTGGCCCATCCGCACGCGCAGGCTGCGCTCGCTGCCAGCCCCCTCGTAGCGGTGAAAGGCGTCCACCGCGCTCTCCACCAGCACGGCGTAGGGGCCGAGGGCTTCGGACTTGCGCCCGAGGTTGAGCTTGAGCAGGCCCTTGCTCTGCGCCAGCCGCGATTCGAAGCTCAGGTTGAGCGAGCGCAGGCGCGAAAGGTCGAGGTACTTGCCGATCATGACCGTCCACGCGATCAGGCTGAAGACCACCAACGCGATCACGATGGCCTTGCCCGCGACGTTGGACTCGCCGAAATAGGTAAAAATGGTGGGCTCCTCGACTTGCGCCAGCAGGAGCCATGCGGTGGGTAAATTCATGGCTGGAGAGAATCAGGGGCCGCCGATCGACCCGCTCACATAAGGGAAAAGCGAAAATGCCGAAGGTTTCAAGCAATCCCTCGTTTACGGCAAATTAATCTCCCCCATCCCCACCAAAATCCCTAACAGGGATATAATCGCTTACGTATTGCGTGAAGGTTCCGCCACTTTCTATAAATCCAAGGCTCGGACCCCGTCCGCCTCCGGTCATGCCCTGCCCGACCGTGCTAAAGATTTAGCCGGGCCGGTGCGAAGTGCTTGCTTTTGCCGGGCCGGTGTCGCAATTTGCCTGCGCACAGACTATGGATTACCTCGAAAAAACCTTGAAAGAACTGGCCGACAAGGCCGCTTCCGCTTCCTCACGCCATGCCGTTGTCGGCTTCGACGGTTTCGTGGACAAGATCGTCCACCCGGTGGACCAGCGCTTCGGCCCCGGTGACGATTACCAGGCCATCGAGACCATCGCCGAATTCGGCAGCCGCATCTCGGCCGCCGCCGGCAAGAGCGCCAACATCGAGATGTACCAGGAAATGGAAAAGCTCGGCGGCAACGGCCCGATCATGGCCAACGCCGTGCTCAGCGCCGGATTCCAGACCCGCTACATCGGCGCGCTGGGCAAGCTGGCCATTCACCCGGTTTTCGAGGAGTTCGCGAAAAAGACCGAAGCGGTCTCAATCACTGATCCGGGCATCACTACCGCCGCCGAGTTCAAGGACGGCAAGATCATGCTCGGCAACATGGCCGCGCTCGACGAAGTCACCTACCCGAACATGGTCGCCGCCATGGGCGAAGGCCCGCTGTTGGACATGTTCTCCCGCGCCGACCTCATCGCCATGGTCAACTGGACCATGCTGCCCTACCTGACCAACGCCTTTAACGACCTGCTCGAAAAGGTCTTCCCGAACCTCGGGCCGCACGAGAACCGCCGCTTCTTCTTCGACCTGGCCGACCCGGCCAAGCGCTCCGAAGGCGACATTCGCACCGTCATCAAGATCATCAGCCGCTATCAGGCCCACGGGGCTGTCACCCTCGGACTCAATCTGAGCGAGGCGCAGCAGATTTTCAAGGTCCTCAGCCACTCCAAGGTCGGCACCGACGAGCGCGACCTCAAGCTCATGGCCCAGACCATCCGCCAGGAGCTGGACATTTCCTGCGTCGTCGTCCACCCGACCCGCTGCGCGGCCTGCGCCACCCGCGACGGCCTCTACTTCGTCGAAGGCCCGTACTGCGAGCACCCGAAGATCACCACCGGCGCGGGCGACCACTTCAACGCCGGGTTCTGCGTCAGCCAGGTGCTCGGCCTCTCGCCCGAAGCCTGCCTGACCGTCGCGGTCAGCTTCTCGGGCTCCTATGTGCGCACCGCCAAGAGCCCCAGCCTGAGCGACGTTGCCAACTTCATCCACGGCTGGGCCAGTCACGAATAATCGTGAGCGGACGCTTCATCACCTTCGAGGGCACGGAGGGCTGCGGTAAATCCACCCAGCTCTCCCTGCTCGCGGGGCGGCTCCGTGCCGGGGGCGCGGAGGTGCTCGAAACCCGCGAGCCCGGCGGCACCCCGCTGGGGGAAGACATCCGCCACCTGCTCATCCACGCCGCTTCCGGCCAGGGTATGTGCCCGCAGGCCGAAGTCCTGCTCTTCGCCGCCAGCCGCGCCCAGCATGTGCGCGAGGTCATCCGGCCCGCCCTCGCGGAGGGCAAGACCGTCCTGTGCGACCGTTTCCTGGACTCGACCACCGTCTATCAGGGCGCGGCCCGCCAGCTCCCGTCCAAAGAGGTCAACGCGCTCAACGCCTTTGCCGTGGACGGCTGTCTGCCGGACCTGACCCTCGTGCTGGACATCCCCGCCGAGGTCGGCCTCCAGCGCGCCCGCCAACGCGCCTCCGACGCCCCCGACCGCATGGAGCAGGAGGAGCTTGCCTTCTACCAGGCCGTGCGGCAGGGTTTTCTGGACTTGGCCCGCGCCGAGCCGGAGCGCTTCGCTGTCATCGACGGCACCTCCAGCGTTGAGGCCGTGACCACCGCCATCCAATCCGTAATCGCCGAAAGATTCCCCGAAAAATGAGCATCCTCGCCGACCTCCCGCCCGAACTGGCCGAAAGCCGCCCGGCCGGAGTCCTGCGCCAGTCGCTCGAACGCGGACGCCTCCCCCACGCCATCCTCCTGCAAGGCGCTTCGCTGGAGGGCCTGGAGGCGATTTGCCTGGCCTTCGCCGGGGAGCTTCTCCAGAGCGAACACCCGCAGCGGCACCCGGACTTTTTCAGCATTCGCCCGGCCAACAAGATGCGCCAGATCAACGCCGAAGGCACCCGCGCCCTGATCCGCGACATCCAGCACTCCTCCAATCAGGGCGGGCGCAAGGTGGCCGCCGTTTACGAGGCCGACCGGATGAACACCGCCGCCGCCAACGCCTTTCTCAAGACGCTGGAGGAGCCGCCCGCCGACACCACGATTTTCCTCCTCTCGACCCGCCCCTACGACCTGCTGCCAACCATCCGCAGCCGCTGCGTCTCCCTGCGCCTGCCGCTGGAGCTAGACCGCGTGAGCGCCCCCGACTGGCAGCAATGGCTGGCCGACTACACCGAGTGGCTGGATATGGTCAGTTCGGGCCACGCGGCCCGGGGCGGAGCCGCCGAGTGCCTGATCGCCGCCTACGGGCTGGTCACGCGCTTCAGTGGGATCTTGCAGCAAATGTCCACCGAAGCGTGGAAGCAATACCGGGAAACCCTCCCCGACGGCCTGACCGACGAGCAGGTGACCGCGCTGGAAACCGGCTACCTCAAGGGCCTGCGGGGCCGCCTGCTGGCCGAAATCGAGACCCAGACCCGGCACTTTGCCCTGAAGAAGCCTTCAGAAATCCCTTCGGTCAAGCTCGCCCAAAGCGTCGCCGCCCTGGAAAAAGCCGCCGGACTGCTCGAACTCAACTTCAACGAATCCGCCGCCATCGAAGCGTTTCTGCTCCAGTCCCTGCGCCTCTGGGCCAGAGCCTAGTGTGGCGTTAGCTTAGTATCTTGCACTAATTTTTGGGGGCTGTGCGCCCCCAAACCCCGCAGCAGGCATAGCCTGCACTTTCGATGCTACGCATCGCGTCAGGGATTACGGCTTTCAGTTTCACTGAAAGCCGTAATCCCTGAGAGGCATCCAAACTGAGTTGCACCCCCCAATTTATGCCAGGAACTTGGCTAACACCACACGAGGGTCTATTTAAAAATTCCTTTTCGCGGCGGCATCGGTTTCACCGGTACCGGAACCAATCCCGTACAATCATCAGCACCGTCCGCAGCGCGAACCACAACCCCGGCATGAGCAGCAGGATGGTGAGCGGATTCGGCAAACGGGCCAGGCTCCGCCAGCGGGCATCATTAAAGACGATCAGCAGAAACACCCCGATGAGCGCGGTCACAGCCCCGCAGAATCCGTAAAGCATAATCGGGGCGTTGAGGACAAAGCCCGGCCCGCCCTCGAAACGCTCCGGCGGCAGTGTGACAAGCACGCGGTAAGCGGTATAAGTCACCACGCACGCCCCGAACGACACCCCCGCCACCGCCAGACACACACAGCGCAGCAGAAAAGCGGAGAAATCATCAATCGGGGGCGGCCTTCTCACAGCAAGAGTTTGCGCAGATAAGCCGCCCCGCGCAAGCCCATCCGGCCGCTCCGGGCAAATCGGCGTTCCATTCAGCCAATATCAAAACGCGATCCGTCTTTCGGGACAGGAGCCTTTCTCGACTCCCTCAGGGCGATTGCGGGTCCAATCGCCCCACCCTTTACCTGCCTACGCTGGCTACCCGCCGGCGAACCGTTTGTCACGCGCCCGCGGGGGCGCTTCGGCGGGCCGGGACCGGTTCAATGGTGCCTTCGGCGCGTTCGGTCTGGAGCCGGAGCTGGCCGCAGGCCGCGTTGATGTCGTGGCCCTTCTCACGCCGGATCGTGACCGAGACCCGCGCCTGCCGCAAAACGTCCGCGAAGGCGTCCTGCCGGGGGATTTCGGGGCGCACCCAGGGCAGGCCCTCCACCTTATTGTAAGGGATGAGATTGACGTGGGCGTGCAGGTCGCGGGCGATCCGGGCCAGCGCCCGCGCCTGCTCCAGCGTGTCGTTGATCTCGCGGATGAGGATAAACTCCAGCGTAATCATGCGCCCGTGCCGCTCGGCAAAAGCCTTGGCGGCGGGCAAGAGCTTTTCCAGCGGGTACTTGCGGTTGACCGGCATGATCTGCTGGCGCACCTCGTCCGTCGCCCCGTGCAGGCTGATGGCCAGCCGCAGCCCGATGGGCTCCTCGGACAAGCGGACGATCTGCGGGGCCAGGCCGCTGGTCGAGACCGTGATGCGCCGCGCCCCGACGTTGAGCCCCCACTCGGCGTTGACGATGCCCAGCGCGCGCAGGAGATTGTCGTAGTTGGCCAGTGGTTCGCCCATGCCCATGACCACGATATTGTCAAAAGAGGCCAGTTCCTCGCTGGCGCGGGGGGTGTCCGGGTCCTCCTGATGGCAGACCTGGATCAACTGATGGACAATCTCCCCGGCCGACAGGTCGCGCTTCCAGCCCGCCAGGCCCGAGGCGCAGAACTTGCAGCCATAGGCGCAGCCGACCTGAGTCGAAATACAGACCGTCTTGCGCGAGCGGTCCTGCCCCACCCCTTCCTGCGGGGCGCGGATGATGACCGTCTCGATGAGCGAATGATCCCGCAGGCGCAGCAGGAACTTGTCCGTCACGTCGGAGGACGTTTTCGCGCCCAGCCGCGAGGTCGGGGCGAAGTCGTAGGTCTCCTCCAGCCAGGTGCGCAGGGGCTTGGACAGGTTGGTCATTTCCTGCGGCCCGGCAGCGCGTTTTTTATACAGCCAATCAAGGATCTGCCGGGCACGGAACGGCTTCTCGCCGCGTTCGGCCAGGGTGGCGGCGAGCGAGTCGAGCGTCTCGCCGTGAATCGGCGGTTTCCCGGTAAATCCCTTCATCCGCCTATCAAGAGCGCATCGCCCGCCGGGGCGCAATAACGAATGAACCCGCCCCCGCGCAAAAGCCGCGCTTAACCCCTGCTGCAAGCCCCCTAATAGCGTCTGCAACAGCTTCCCGCGCTGTCGCCGTGGCATTTTTCCTGCTAATTTTCAGACGAGCCAGGCCAGATGCGATCTGGGATTATTGGCAGGTACAACCGAAGACCGGGACACCTTTAAACGCTACGCGATATGTCCAAAGCAAACGTGGAAAAACTCCTGACAGACGGCTGGACCGACAAGGCCCTCCGCGCCAAGTACAATGTCATCGAGACGAAAGAAGATTTCGTCGCCTCGGCCAATACCGACGGCTACGACTTCACCCTTGAGGAACTCGACGCCGTGCTCAAAGAGGAAGAACTCGACTTCTCCTCCTCCGGCAACCCGCGCTCCCGCGCCATCTGGCTGCACTGACCGGGCCGACTCAGTCCAGCCAGCGACGAAGGCTGCGCTTCTCCTCCGGGGTGCAGTGACTGAGGAGTTCGCCCACCTGCGCGAGGAAGTCCTCCGGCTCGTAGTTGGCGGTGCGCAGCAGGTACAGCAGCACGCCCTCGCGGTGGATCTGGTAACGCTGGCGTTTCTCATGGCGGAGTCCGGCCCGGCCGTTGGCGGTGTGTCCGAGGATTTTCTGGTTCAGGAAGCAGTCCCGCACAAACTGGTCGGTCTTGCCGATAACGGCGGCCACCTCTTTGGGGCTGAACCATTCCTGCCCCGGCGGCAGCAGGCGCTCGAAGTGCGCGTTCATTCTCATGGCGGGACGGACTTAAAGGACACGGGAAAAGCCTGCCCGCGGCCTGCGCCGCTGCCGGGCATCGCGGTAGCCCTGCTGGTAGGCTTCGCGGCGGGCCTGTTCGACGGCATCGCCGAGACGCTCGCCGAGGCGGTTGGCCATCATCTGGGCGTGAAAGACATCGCTGCAAAAGACCTTGGCGTAGGCTTGCCAGGTCTTGCCGCTGCGTAGCGGCAGTCCGGTGTCGATCACCAGTTCGGCACAGCGGCCATCGGGCTGCACCCGGATCAGCGGAGTGGCTCCGGCGCGAGGATCGGCGGGAGCGGGAAAAGTGGCCGCAAAGGCCCGGGAAGTAGATTCGGTCGTGGTCATATTTTTTCCTGGTTGAGGATGACTGGTCAGTGTTTGGTCGGATAGCGGGAAGCAGCACGCATCAGTGGCGCGGGACGGGTACGCAGTCGGTTTCGGCGTCGAGGTAACCCTCGCTGCGGAGGTGTTTTTTCAGGGCGCAAGCCACAAGGCTTGAGACCGAACGGTTGTCGTCAAAAGCCGCCTGGCGGGCGATCTCCCGCAAGTGTGGAGGCAGGCTCACTGAGACGTTGACAGTCGATATGGTTTTCACTTTCATAGTGAACATAAGATCACTCAAACACCCTCCATTCGCAAGTTGATTTTCAGCTTTTTACTATTTTACTATTATTTATTATTCATCGCCATTTATCAGCCACTTAGCCGTTCCATCCATGTCAGAAGACCAGAAACACAAAACCGTGGGCGTCAGCTTTCCGCCCGAACTGCGCCAGCGCGCCTCCGAACGGGCTCGGGGGCTGGGCTTGTCTTTTTCCAAGTACGTGACGCTCTGTGTCGAGGCCGAAGTCAGCGGCAAGCCGCCCCAACTGGTCATGGAAAACCTGCTCCCGGCGGGCGCGCCCCCGCTCAACCTTGAAGCGGCCCTCGAAGAAGGCTCCGACTACGGCGCGATGAAAGCGGCCTCCATCGGCTTCGAGGACGATATAGAGGAAATCCTGCGCCAGGAGGACATCTGCTACAGCCGTTTCGCCCAGGTGGCGCATCTGCGCACGGACTTCCTCGTCCAGCACGTGGACCCGGCCACGGGCCGCAACCTGCGCATCGCTCTGGAGTGCAAATACAATGTGCGCAAGCGCGCGACCGTCACCCTCGGCCAGTGCATTATCCTCAAAAGCCTGCCCGGCGTGGATGCCGTCATGCTGTGCGTGCCGTACCTGAAGCACTTTGACCCGCACCTGAGCGACACCTTTGCCCAGCAGGGCATCCCCATCGTCACCCCCGACTCACTCAACCCCGGACTCGAATCGCTGCTGGCCAGTCTCGCCCCGGCTTGATTCGCCTCTGGCGAGCCAGAGGGCTTACGGCTGGGCTGGCATCGCCATTCCGTTGGAGTAATAGAACAGAAAAAGCGGCACGAAAACAACCAGCCCGAGCACAAAAGACAGGCCGCTCACAATGAGGTTGACGAGCAGCCCCTTGGCAAAGCCGATCGGATGGTGGTTGCGCGTGAACCAGATCCCAAACAAGTAGGAGTACAGCAACAGCCAGATCAGGAAACTCAGCGGAGCCGTCACATAGACCAGGGAATCGCTCAATTGAGCCAGTTGCCCCAAAATCACGTTAATCACCGTTCCGATCAGCGTGATTTTGAACACGATAACATATGCTTTACCGTAGGCGGGCATGCGCCTGACCACGATCTTCATGGCCCACTGCGCGAACAGGGCAGTCATAAGGCAGACCAAGGCGCAAATACCGACCGCAATCAACAGCCCGAGAATCAATCCTATCGCTTCCATCGAAAAAGAACGTCCATCTGAATAGGCAATTCTCCCTATTTACAAGCTGTAAATTCACTCTTTTACTCCGTGCTTAAATACCCTCCACCCCCAGGAAAAGCCCGCAACATCAAGAGGGCCCAGTGACAGATACTCCGCTTACCTCACGGCATCATACATAGCCTTATCTTCGTGTCCGGCCAGAAGTTCACCACGGGCGAGAAGATCATCCCGGCACGAGCTGACTGTTTTCGCAAAATAAAATTGCCCCGCCGGGGTGGTTCGGTGTTGCTTGTGCGGCATCCATGCCGGTCAAAATCCACGACACCCTCAGCAAGACCAAACAACCGCTGGCCCCCGCCGACGGCCAAACTTTCCGTTTCTACTGCTGCGGACCGACCGTTTACGGCCCGGCCCACATCGGCAACTTCCGCACCTTCCTCGTGCAGGACGTCCTGCGCCGCACCCTGGAGGTTGACGGGCTGAGCCTGCGCCACGTGCGCAATATCACCGACGTGGACGACAAGACTATCCGCCAGAGCCAGGCCGAAGGCCGCACCCTGTCCGAGTTCACCACGCACTGGACGGACAAGTTTCATGCTGACTGCTCCGCGCTCAACCTCCTGCCCCCGCACGAGGAGCCCCGTGCCACCGCCCACATCGCCGAACAGATCGCCATGATCGAGCAGCTCGTCGCCGGGGGCCACGCCTACGCCGCAGCCGACGGCTCGGTGTACTTCAAGGTCTGCTCCTGCGAGCACTACGGCGAACTCTCCGGCCTCGACCGCTCCAGCCTGCGCACGCAGCATGTCAACAGCGCGGGCGACGCCAACGACGCCGACGAGTACGACCGCGAGAGCGTGAGCGACTTTGCCCTCTGGAAGGCCCGCAAGCCCGAGGACGGTGAGAATTTCTGGTCCAGCCCCTGGGGCGAAGGCCGCCCCGGCTGGCACATCGAGTGCTCGGCCATGAGCGTAAAGTACCTCGGCGAGGGCTTCGACCTGCATGGCGGCGGGATCGATTTGTGCTTCCCGCACCACGAGAACGAGATCGCCCAGAGCGAGTGCGCCACCGGCACCCGGCCCTTTGCCCGCCTGTGGTTCCACAGCGCGCACCTCATGGTCGAGGGCAGCAAGATGTCCAAAAGCCTCGGCAACCTCTACACGCTCGAAGACCTCTTGCAAAAGGGCTTCCGGCCGATGGATATCCGCTACGCGCTGATCTCCGGCCACTACCGCCAGCAGCTCAACTTCACGCTCAACGGCCTGAAGGCCGGCCGTTCCGCGCTGGAGAAGATGGAAAAAACCCTCCGTCCGATCCTCGGCCGCCTCGGGGTTTCCGAAGAAGACTTCCGCCACTGGATCAAGCCCTCCCCGCTCGTCACGACGGGGATGTTTGCCCGGGCCTGGGAGAAGCTTTCAGACGACCTCAATGTGCCCGCCGCCCTTGGGGAAATCTTTTCCGTGCTCGGCGACCTGGCCGACCCGACGCTCGACTCCGCCGCCGTCGCCGGGCAGGTGGAGTCCTTCGGGGCGCTGCTCTACGCGCTCGGGCTCGATCTCTTCACCGCGCAGGATGCCCCCGCCGCCGCCGACATCCCCGAGTCCGTGGCCAACCTGGCCGAGGCCCGCTGGGAAGCAAAAAAAGCCCGCGACTGGGCCAACGCCGACGGCCTGCGCGACGAGCTTCTCCAGCTCGGCTGGAAGATCCTCGACCGCAAGGACGGCTACGATCTGGAAAAGGTGTAGCACGCGCGCGCTTTATCCAGGGGCCGCCCTGAAGAGCATTGAGAAGGCCCGCGGAAACTGACCCGCCGATACAAAAAAGACCGGGCATGCGCCCGGTCTCTACCTTTTTCAGGTGATTTGACAGCGGTAGTATATCGAAAGTCAGCGGCTCAGACGGCGGCGGGCAAAAGCCCAGGCGAACACCAAGAGGCCCAATCCGAGAGCCACGGTTGAGGGCTCGGGAACTGGCGTGAGGTCGGCGGTGGCGAAAGTCACACCGTCCGACTGAATGGCCTGAAGCACAAGCCATTGGTCGTCGATCTGTTGCGCGTTAAGCCTGACCGTCGTACCCGGCGTTCCGCCCGCGTAGCGTCCGGTGATAACCAGCGCGAAACCGTCCTCGGTCCCGGCCGGGGAGGATATCTGAGTGGTCGTAGTGGAGCTTCCGCTGTGGTTGGTTCCCATCCAGAAGCCCGCGAATTGGCCGTTGTAGGAGGAGACGATGACCGCCACCTCTTCAAGCGCGATGTTGGTATTGGTGATGCTGAACGCGTCCAGGCTGCTCAGGTAGAACTGCCCCGCCCCGGACTGGGCGAAGTCCGCCGTATCCACCGTAAAGGCGTAGCTGCCGCTGGTCGAGGACGGGGCGTACGAAGCGTACTGAACGGAGAAATCCCCGTAAAAAGTGCCCGAAATCTGGACCAGCTCAGCCCGTGAGGACACGGCTAAACCGCTCATGACCAGCCCCGCCAGGGCCAGTGTTTTTAAACGCACAGAGAGTCGCTGCATAGTTGTTAGCAAGGGAGGATACGGAAGCGGCCGAAAACACCTTGTCTCCGGTCGGAGTGAGAAGGGCCGCATTATACCCGTAAACGCCGCGCATGACTATGGGCAATATTACCACCACCGAGCAGTTCGGGGATCGTCAGCCAGGGCGCGTAGCGGGCGATGACCCGCGTACGGCAGTCGATCCCGAGCTTTGTCAGGACCGCGCTGACGAACTTGTCCACCGTCCGGGTGGAGACGCCCATGCGGGTCGAAATCTCCGCGTTGCTCATCCCCTGGCAGATCCATTCGAGCGTCTCGAATTCCCGTCCTGTGAGCTGGCGGCGCAGCCGGGCGCTGACCGCTTCGGCCTCCCGGAACAGCGCGTTGTAGCGGTTCTGCATGGCGTGATACTTCGCCACCAGATGCGCGCGCACGATAGACGCCTTCAGGCACTCAAGCTCGGAAAAGGGCCGGTCGGAGTGGAAAACGAGCATAATGCCGTTGCCCTCTTCCACGATGATCTGCATGACCAACTGGTCTTCGATCCCGAGCTTCGATCCGACCTCCTGGTAAAAGGGCGATTGGTGATACTCCTCCGGCGTAATGAAGTCGAGCGTGCGCTCGATCCCTCCGAAGCGCCGCACCTGTCCGGTCTCGAAATCCACACACCGCCCGAAAAGCGGATGCGTCGGCAAGGTGCGGTTAAGGCTCTCCACCAGCGGTTTCACCCGGTTATCGAACTCGGGCGAATTGACCACCTCCAGCATGACCATCCCGGGGTCGTGGAGATTCCAGCTCGCGAAGCGCGCCCCGATAAAACGCGTGACCGGCCCCAGCACGAAATCCTCGAACTCGCCGCCCGATTCGATCTCGTGCAGTTCCCGCGTCAGCTCGTCAAGCTGTGCCCAGTCTTCCTGCAGTAGCATATGCTCAAGTCCTTGAAAATCCAACCCTTCACGAGCGTCGGAATACGCCTGTCCTTTTCACATAAGAATCTGCCTGAGACGTTCAAGTCCACCGTTGGCTTAAGTCAATCTTTTACAGTCGATTAGCGAAGCAACCATACTCCATGTTTGCGGGCGAAAAAACATTGCCCGGACATCGGGGGCGAACCGGCACCTTTTTCCCCCTTCAAGAACGCCTACCCCGCTGCAGAGATGCAGGTTTCCTTTTGACACTGGGTCTAAAAACGGCACGATGATCCGTTTTCGGATACGGCATTTCCGCCCCCCGAAGCCCAGATTTTGCCATGAAAGCGATGACTCCGCTCGAAGAACTCCGCCACTCCACCTCACACGTGCTGGCCACGGCCGTGCTGCGTCTCTTCCCCGAGACCAAGCTCGACATCGGCCCCCCCACTGACAGCGGCTTTTACTACGACTTCGACCTGGAGCACAAGTTCACCGCCGAGGACCTCGAAGCCCTCGAAGCGGAGATGAAAAAGGTCATCAAGGAAAACCAGCGGTTCGAGCGCATGGAGTGCTCGCGCGAGGAGGCCGAGAAGATCATCCGCGACTTCGGCCAGGCCGAGTACAAGCTCGGACGCCTCGCCGACATCCCCGAGGGCGAAGCCATCTCGTTCTACAAGAACGGCGACTTCATCGACCTGTGCGCGGGCACGCACGTCAACTATACCAAGAAGATCAAGGCCTTTAAACTGCTCAGCGTGGCCGGGGCCTACCACCGCGGCGACGAGAACAACAAGCAGCTCCAGCGCATTTACGGCACCGCCTTCGAGACGAAGGACGAGCTGGAACAGTACCTCAAGAACCTCGAAGAAGCCCGCAAGCGCGATCACCGCAAGGTCGGACGCGAGATGGGGCTGTTCGAGATCAGCGAAGCCGTCGGCCAGGGCCTGATCCTGTGGAAACCGGCGGGCGCGGTCATCCGCCAGGAGCTTCAGGACTTTATCTCCGAGGAGCTGCGCAAGGGCGGCTACAGCCAGGTCTTCACGCCGCATATCGGTCGCCTCGGCCTTTACCGCACCAGCGGGCACTTCCCGTACTACCAGGACTCGCAGTTCACCCCGCTGGTGGACCGCGAGGAGATGGAGCACCTCGGCCACGAGGGCTGCTCCTGCGCCGAGCTTTCCAACAAGCTCAACGAAGGCGAGGCTGACGGCTACCTGCTCAAGCCGATGAACTGCCCGATGCACATCGAGATTTTCAAGAGCAGCCCCCACAGCTACCGCGACCTGCCGGTGCGCCTGGCCGAGTTCGGCACGGTGTACCGCTGGGAAAAGTCCGGCGAGCTCAACGGCATGACCCGCGTGCGCGGCTTCACCCAGGACGACGCCCATATCTTCTGTACCGAGGACCAGGTCCGCGACGAAATCCTCTCCTGTCTCGACCTGGTGAAGACGGTCTTTAACACACTCGGAATGAAGGACTACCGCGTGCGCGTCGGCCTGCGCGACCCCGACAGCAGCAAATACGTTGGCGAGGCCGACAAGTGGGACAAGGCCGAGAACGCCCTGCGCGAAGTCGCCCAGACCCTGGGCGTGCCCTTCACCGAGGAGCAGGGCGAAGCCGCCTTCTACGGCCCGAAGATCGACTTCGTGGTCAAGGACGTGATCGGGCGCGAGTGGCAACTCGGCACCGTGCAGGTGGACTACAACCTGCCCGAACGCTTCAAGATCGAGTACACCGGCGCGGACAACCAACCGCACCGCCCCGTCATGCTCCACCGCGCCCCCTTCGGCTCGATGGAACGCTTTGTCGGGGTGCTGATCGAACACTTCGGCGGAAACTTCCCGCTCTGGCTAGCCCCGGAGCAGGTGCGCGTGCTGCCGATCTCGGAAAAGGTCAACGACTACGCCAACGAGGTCGTCAACCAGCTCAAGGCCGCCGGGATGCGCGCCGGGCTCGACCGCCACGACGAAAAGCTCGGCGCCAAGATCCGCCGGGCCGAACTGGACAAGGTGCCCGTCATGCTCATCTGCGGTGAAAAGGAAGCCGAAGCCGGCCAGGTCTCACTCCGCTCGCGTGTGGGCAAGGACCTCGAAGGCACCGCCTCCGTCGCCGACACCGTGGCCAAGCTCAAGGCCGAGATTGACGCCAAGTCTCTTCCGCGGGCTTAGGATCTGTTTTGAAAATCCCTTTCCGGGGCTGCACGCCCCGGAAAGGCGGCAGGCAAATTGCTGGTCCATCCGCTTGACAGGGACGCGCTTTGCCTTTCCCTGAACGCCATGTGTCCGGTAAAAGCCATTCACCGCCTGCGCGTCGTGGGTCTGATCGAAGGAATCTCCTTTCTCGTCCTGCTGGGGATCGCCATGCCCCTTAAATATTTCGGTGACATGCCGGAGGCGGTCAAGGTCGTGGGCTGGGCGCACGGGCTGCTTTTCATCGGGTTTGTGGCCCTGCTGCTGACGGCGATGATCCTCGCTGAGTGGAGCCTGCGGCGGGCGGCGGTATTCTTCGCCGCCGCGCTGGTGCCCTTTGGCCCCTTTCTGGTGGACAAGCACCTGCGCCGCTGCGCCGAACAAGCCGGAGCGGCTACCGCCCAGGCCTGAGCCACAGGGGTTTTAAAAACCGGGTCAGCCGGCCCGTGACAGGACATAATAAGACTTCCCCAGCCAAGGGAAAACTGTATATCGTGGGCGCATGTCAGAAAACGCATCCCCTCAACCTCCTGTGCTGAAGTTCCTCGGGCTCGACCCCGAAAAATCCCAGAAATACGCCGGTTGGCTGAAGTTCGAGGCCATCCTGTTCATCATTCTCGGCGTGGCGGCCATTATGCTGCCGGGGCTGTTTTCGTTGGGGCTGAGCCTGTTTCTGGGCTGGCTGTTCCTGTTCGGAGGCATTTTCGCGACGGTGGGAGCCTTCCAGGCCGCCAAATCGAAGGGCTTCTTCTGGCGGCTGGCCTCGGGCGTGCTGACCGTGGTGGTCGGGGTCATGGTCATTTCCAAGCCGATGGAGTGGATGGCCATTCTCACGCTGATCGTGGCCGGGTTCTTCCTCGTGGACGGGATTTTTAAAATCATCTACGGGTTCCAGTCGATGGGCGTCCCCGGCGCGGGCATGGCTATCGTGAATGGCATTTTCGGCCTCATCATCGCCTGGATCGTGTATTCGCGCTGGCCGCTGTCCTCGGAGTGGTTCCTCGGGCTGCTCATTGGGATCAATCTGCTCATGGCGGGGCTTTTCCTGCTGCGCGTCTCCGGCGGCATCAACAAGCACGTCTCCCAGTAAACCTTTTTTTTTTCGCCGGGCCGGGTCGCAAAACCCGGCCTTTTTTGTTGCCCGCGAAACCACGCGAAGGAGCGCGAAGAGGATGAAGAGAGGACGAAGAGATTTAACAGGAAGGCCGCAAAGGGCAGAAAGAAATACCGATAAAAACGTTTCCCATAAAAAACCAGTGTTACGTTACTCTTTAACCACGGATTTCACGGATGAGCGCACATTCTTTATAATACAGATGCCCGTGTTTGCCCGGCCTTCCTTCACGTGGCCTAATCTACCGCTCTTTCCGGCCTTCCTGTTAAATCTCTCATCCTCTTCGCGTTTCTTCGCGTGACTTCGCGGGTAAACCTCTTCCCAAATATTTTTGGCCCATCGGGCGTCGCTTTTTTGTTAAAATCGCCAGTTTTTAGAGTTTTTCGGTGATTTTTGGCCATTTTCAAGGCTCAAACGGGCAAAACCGAGGTCAGCAGGGCTTGGGGAGACGGGGCTGCACCGAACATTGACGTCGGGCGGTTGGACCGTCACGCTGGAAGAGAATGAACTTTTTGCATTCGTATTGGCGCATGCCCTACATCGAGGTTCCCAAGCCGGAAGGCGGGGAGCACAATCCTTTCGTGTCGATCCCACTGGAGGAGGACGACCGCAAGGTCTTGATCGTGCTCCGCTCCAGCCTGTGCTATCTGGTGTTGAACAAATTCCCCTACAATGCCGGGCACCTGCTGGTGGTCCCGTACCGGGAAGTCAGCCGTCTGGATGAATTGACAGCGGAGGAAAAAGCGGATTTCTTCGAGACCATCATCAAGGGGCAGCAGATACTCGAACAAGCCATCCGCCCGGACGGCTTCAACGTGGGCTTCAACCTCGGCCGCGCCGCGGGCGCGGGCATCCCCTCGCACATCCATTGCCACATCGTTCCGCGCTGGAACGGGGACACCAATTTCATGCCCGTTCTGGGAGAGACCAAGGTTTTACCCGAATCGCTCGACGCCATGTGGCAGCGTCTGCGGCAATTCGTCACCGAGTAATGCGCGCTGTCCGACACGGCATCCGCCCTGCTTACACCACCCGAGAGACTCACGCGCGCACGCATTTCGTGTATGGCCACTGAAACCCTCACTTTCCCGAGCCCGCGGCATCTGGCCCAGCTCTACTGCTCCAACGACGAAAACCTCGCCAAGGCCGAACGGGCGCTCGACGTGACCCTGGTCTCCCGCGAGGACTGGCTCAAGATCGAGGGCGAGGAGGCCGCAGTGGCCGCCGCCGTCGAGCTGTTCCAGCTCCTGGACAAGCTCCGCGGTCAGGGCATCCAGATCGGTCGCTCGGACTTCGACAACATGCTCTCCGCCATCGCCCGGGGCGAGGCCGACGACATGCGCGAGGTTTTCAATAACCCGCTCGTGATCCAGTTGCGCCGCAAGAGCATCGTCCCCAAGACGATCAACCAGAAGCGCTACCTCCAGTTTATCAACAAGAACGACATCGTCTTCGGGATCGGCCCCGCCGGCACCGGCAAGACCTATCTGGCGATGGCCGCCGCCCTCCAGGCCCTACAGGAGAAAAAAGTCCAGAAGCTCATCATCACCCGGCCCGCCGTCGAGGCCGGGGAGGCCCTGGGCTTCCTGCCCGGCGACCTCAAGGAAAAGCTCCTGCCCTACCTGCGCCCCATTTACGACGCGCTCAACGAGATGGTCGGCCCCGAAGAGACCGAGCGCATGGCCGAAAAAGGCCTGATCGAAATCGCCCCGCTGGCCTACATGCGCGGGCGCACGCTTTCCAACGCCTACATCATCCTCGACGAGGCCCAGAATACCTCGCCCGAGCAGATGATGATGTTCCTCACGCGCCTGGGCGACAGCAGCCGGATGATCGTCACCGGCGACATCACCCAGGTGGACCTGCCCCGCGCCCAGCAATCCGGGCTCAAGCAGGCCGTCGAAATCCTCGCCTCGGTGGAGGGGATCAAGCTCTTCTACTTCGACCATGCCGACGTGGTTCGGCACCCGCTGGTCAGCCGGATCATCCATGCTTACGAAAAGCATCTGAACGACGACCGTCCAAAGAAGTCCAAGTAATTCAGCTTAGAGATCAATAAGGGCTCGCCCGCCCCAGGCGACCCGAGCCTTTTCCATTATGGTATTCAAGAAAAAGACCAAGAAGGAGCAGACCGTAGAAGCCCGGCGTCGTCGCCGGGACGAGGCCCGCCCCACCAACGTCCGCGAAGCCATCGACTCGAACCAATGGGTCGCCACCGGGCTGATGGTCGCCCTGACCCTGGCCATCGTGCTCATCTGTTTCGTGGGCCGCTCGCCGACGGGGCCGCGCGTCCTGCCCGGCCAGACGGCGCGTATCCGGGTCACAGCCGAGATCCCGTTCACCTACACCAGCCAGATCCAGACCAACCGCCTGATCGAACAGCGCAAGCTCCAGATCGGTCCCTATTACCAGATCAACCCGGATGTTTTCCAAAGCTTCAGCCAGCGTATCGACCAGCTCGAAACCGGCATCAAGGAAGAACTGCTGCCCGAGTTGCAGGAGCTTCCCGCCGAGGACCGCAAGCTCGCCATCGACACCTTTACCCAGCAGTTCAACCAGTTGACCGGGATGGGCGTGAGCAGCGAGGACATCACCCTGCTCATTGACCGCTGCACCCCCGAGCAGCTCACCCGCTACCTCAACGAGGGCAAGCTCATCCTGCGCGACATTCTGCGCGACGGTATTTACCAGCCCAGCCTGCTCCAGCCGTCCACCACGAACGCGGACGGAATCGTCTCCTACGAGATCATCGAGCGGGCACAGGGCACACGGCTCCAGTCCGAGGAGGACGCCGGACGCCTCCTGCGCATCAATCTCGCCGGACTTGATGCGGACACCGGGCTCTCGCGGGCGCTTTACCGGATTTTCAGCAAGGGTCTGCGCCCCAACCTCGAATACGACGAAAAGCGCACCTCCGAACGCAAGGAAGCCGCCGCCGCCAAGGTGCAGCCGGTCGTGATCAAATTCGCCGCCGGAGACGTGCTGACCGAGCCGGGCACGAAGCTGACCGCCGAACAGGTCGAGGCGCTCAACGCCTACCGTCAGGCCCTGAGCAAGAGCGAGCGCATGATCTGGGGCTTCAACCTCACGCTGGCCGAGCAGACCGGCCTGACCTTTATCCTCATCCTGGCCACCATGATCTACATCCAGGTGGCCATGCCCGAGTTCCGCCGCTCCAACCGCCGTATCCTGCTCACCGCCCTGATCCTGCTGGTTAACCTGGTCCTGATCCGCATTGTCAACATGATCGGCGACCTCGACTTCCTCAGCCGCAGCCCGACCATCCAGGCCACCGTCACCTACCTGGCCCCCGTGGCCTTCGCCGGGATCGTCCTTTCCATGCTGATTGGGGCGCGCGCCGCCGTCATGGTGTCACTGCTCATTTCCGCGCTCTTCGGCATGATGGAGGGTAACTCCATGGAGGCGTTCCTGATCTCCATGCTTTCGTCACTGGCCGGGATTCACTACTGCCGGGATATCCGCCTGCGGGCCAAGGTCGTCAAGGCCGGGGCTATGGCCGGGGTGGCCGTCGCCGTCGGCGCGCTTTTCTTCGGGCTGATGGACGACCTGAGTACCCGCACCCTTATCCAGCAGGCGGTGGCCGCGTGTCTGGTCGGCGTGCTTACCGGGATGCTCGCCATCGGCGTCTTACCGCTGCTGGAGCATACCTTCCGCTTTACCACGGACATCACGCTGCTGGAGATGACGGACTTCAACCACCCGCTCCTGCGCAAGCTCCAGATCGAGGCCCCCGGCACCTATCACCACAGCCTCATGGTGGCCAACCTCTCCGAGCGTGCCGCTCTGGAGATCGGGGTCAACCCGCTGCTTTGCCGGGCGACCTGCCTCTTTCACGACATCGGCAAGATAGCCAAGCCGGAGTACTTCGTCGAGAACCAGCAGGATGGGTACAACCCGCACGATGACCGCAACCCGACCATGTCCGCGCTCATCATCAAGAACCACGTCAAGGAAGGCGCGGAAATGGCCCGCGAGGCGAAACTGCCCGCCGTTTTTCTCGACGTGATCCGCCAGCACCACGGCACCACGCTGATCAAGTTTTTTTACAACAAGGCGCTCAACCAGAAGCAGCAACCCTCGCTCCCGCTGGGCGGCGGCAGCAACCCGCCCATGCCCGATCCGACCGAGATCGACGAGAGCAGCTTCCGCTATGACGGCCCCCGCCCCCGCAGCAAGGAGGCGACGATCATCTTCTTCGCCGACGCCATTGAGGCCGCCTCGCGCAGCCTGAAAAAAGTCACCCCGCAGAACGTCGAGGACCTCGTCAACGCGATCATCAACGAGCGCATCGAAGACGGCCAGCTCGACGAGTCCCCGCTCACCCTGCAAGAGATCAGCCGCATCCGTGACAGCTTCATTTTCACCATCCTGAACATGCTCCACAGCCGGGTCGAGTACCCGAAAATGGCCAAAAAAGAGGCCCCCCGGCGCGATTCCCACACCCAGCCACCCATTCCGCCACGCGATGCCAAGACAGATCCAGCTAAGTCAGCCTTCGTCTGAACTGCTAACTTATGACGAAGAGGCCGTCGCCGGCCTCTTCCACCGTCTGGATCAATGGCCCGCCCACCGGGTCCCCGACGGTGAGATTTCCGTCGCCTTTCTGGAGCACACGGCCATGGCCGAGGTCCACGGGCAGTTCCTCGACGACGCCACTCCGACCGACGTGATTACCTTTGACGGCGACCCGGAAATGGACTTCGGCGGCGAGATCTGCGTCGGTGCCGAGCAGGCTATGGAAACCGGCCCCGAGCACGGGAACACGCTTTCGCAAGAGCTGTCCCTCTACCTCGTCCACGGCTGGCTGCACCTGGCCGGGCTCGACGACCGCAACGAAGCAGACCGCGCCCAAATGCGCCTGGCCGAGAGCCAGGCCCTCGCTTACCTGGAGTCCACCGGCGGGCTGCCGGAGTTCAGGCCCATTCTTTAGCACCCATTCATGTACCGTCGCTTACGCAATTCTTTTATCGCAGGCCTTGTCCTGCTGGCCCCGCTCGGAGTCACGCTTTTTGTGCTGGATTTCCTGCGCTCGAAAATCGGCTCCCGCGTCACCGCGATGATCCCCGCGAACATCCTGCCCCCGGAAATCCGGCGGCTGCCCATCGTGGACTTCGGACTGGATATGGCGGCGGTTGTCATCGTCGTGCTGGCCATCACCCTGCTGGGGCTTTTCTCCAACTACTTTTTGGGCAAGGTCTTGATTATCGGCACCGAGCGGGTGATCGACCGCGTGCCCTTCGTCAACACCGTGTACCGCACGGTCAAGCAGATCGTCGAGACCTTCAGCAAGCAGCAGAAGGCGGTTTTCCAAAAGGTCGTCTTGACCGAATACCCGCGCAAGGGCGTTTACGTACTGGGCTTTGTCACCAGCGTGGCCAAAGGCGAGGTGCAGGACAAAACCGGGGCCGAAGTCATCAATGTCTTTGTGCCAACGACACCGAATCCGACCAGCGGCTTTCTGCTCATGGTGCCCAAGGACGAGATCATCGAGCTGAACATGACCGTAGCCGACGGGATGAAGCTCATCGTCTCCGGCGGCGCGGTCATCCCCAACCACACCCAGCGCCCTCCGCAGATCGCCGCCGAGCCGGTCACCATCAGCAACCCCCGCGCCGCGGACATCCCACCCGCCTCTGGCGATGCCGGCTGAGAGCGTTCAGTTGGAGGCGCTCGTGCTCGGGCGCGAGCAAACCGGTGAGAACCACCTGCGCTTCTCCCTGCTGGACCCCGAATCTGGCCGTCGCGAAGCCTTTTACCGACAGACACAAGCGGGCAAAGGCACCCCGCCCGACCTCTTCGACCGGGGGGAGTTCCACCTGGAGGCCGCCCGCAGCGGCAACGCCTGGTTCGTGCGCGAGTTCCGGCTCCGGCAGCGTCTCAGCGGCATCAGCCGCCACTACGCCAATTTTCAGGCCGCTGCCGAGTGGGCACTGTTTTTGCGCCACAACGCCGTCCACTGCCACATGCCCGCCACCGTCTTCGACATCGCCCAAAAAACCTTTTCAGCCCTCGAAAACACCGCCCAACCCGAGGCCGCACTGCTGAAGGGCTTCTATCTTTTCGCCCGCCAGGAGGGGTGGCCCGTGCGCGAGGAGTGGCTGCGCAACCTCCCCACCACCGAACGCGACAGTGCCGCCCACATCCTCAACTCTCCGCTTGAGGTGCTTGCCGCCAGCCCCGAAACCGCCCGCCGGCTCGCCCGCACACTCAAGAATTGGCTCGCCGCCCGCGACGAGGTGCGCCTAAGTTAACCGACATGCTGCCGGCCTTTTCATCCGCGTCCCGGACTGCCCGGTGGGCCGCGTTTTTGCTCGCTTCGTTCGCGGCGGGATGGCCGTTTGCGAACGGGATCGAAGGCGAAAGTAATGCGCGCGACACGGCCAGCGCAGCCAACGCCCCCGACCCGCGTCTGGTCGAGCCCATCCCCGCCGCCACCGACGCGGGTTCGCGCAAGGTTATTGAATACCACTTGAAAGCCCTCGGTGGGCAGGAAGCGCTTGAAGCCATCCACGCCGTCCGCACCGTCCAGCAGATCAGCACGGGACGGCAGGAGTTCGAGCTGGAAACGGTCGAGGCCGCCCACCCGCACCGCTTTTACGCCAAACGCTCGCAAACCCTTCTGGGCAAAACCACCAGCAGCTTCGAGGGCTTTGACGGGGAAACCTACTGGACCCGCGAGAGCGAACAGAAAAACGTACGCCCCGTAGCCGTCACCGGGGAAAAGCCCGCCCGCGCCCGCGAATCCTTTTTCCTGGACCCATGCCTGGACTGGGAGGCCAACGGCTACACCTTCGAGTATCAGGGCGAGGCCAAGTCCAAAGGCCGCAAGCACTACCTGCTCAAGCTCTACTACCCCTCCGGGCTCACGGCCTACCTGTACTTCGACGCCAAGACCCTGATGATTACGCGCCTGAGTTCGGAAATCGTGCTCAAGGGCACCATCGTGGAGATGGACATTTACAACACCGGCTTTGAGAAGGTTGACGGCGTGTGGTTTCCCACCGCACTGGAGACCTGGATCGGCGGGCAGAAGCTGGGCGAGGCGAAAACCTCGCTCGTCGAGTTCAACCCGCCGGTCGAACCCGGCCTGTTTGAGATGCCCAAGGTCACGGAGCGCTGGCTGCGCCAGCAACAGTAAGTCATGCGCGCAGGGGTATCGGGGGGCAAGCAGTCATGATGGTGCACGAGGAAGAGCGGCGCGCCAGCCTTGGCATATCCGAATTTGCGCAGTTCCGGCTGGGCCCGCGCGGCAACCGCGCCGGAGCCGGGGGCCTGTGGCGCATGCGCACCGGCCTGACCTGGCACCAGAATATCCAGCAGGCAGATGAAGCCGCCCGCTCCGGTGTCAGCTCGGAGATCGCAATCTCGGGCCTTTGGATGCAGGACGGCTGGACGCTCCACCTGCACGGGCGTATCGACCAGGTGGAGGAGACAATGGTGGGCTGGACCCTGCGCGAGATAAAAACCCTCGAAAGCCGCCTCCCCCAGCCCGCCGCCGACCTGCGCGAGCGTTACCCGGCCTACTTCTGCCAACTCGCCGCCTACGTACGGCTGGCCCGCGTGCTGCCGGAGTTCCGGGGGCTGCCCGTCAAGGGTGAGCTGGTCTTCGTCGAGATCAGCGAAGGGCTGCGCCAGGTCGTCCCGCTCGAAGGCCACGACGAGGGCATCTTTGATCGGCAGGTCGAGACCGTCTGCGCCTTCCTCAACGAGCGCCGCGAATCCGCCCGCCGTCGTCACAGCCTGAGCTTCGCGCCCGCCTTCGAGACTTTCCGGCCCGAGCAGGTCCGCGCCCTCGACACCCTCAGCGCAAAGGCCGCCAGCGCCCGCACGCTTTTATTGGAGGCCCCCACCGGCTTCGGCAAGACCGGGCTCGTACTCCAGTACGCGCTGGGCCAGCTCCGCGACGGCCTTTTTGACAAGGTCATTTACTGCACCGGCAAATCCACCGGCCAACTCCAGGTGGACCGCCAACTGCGCCGCATGGCGCAGGACCCGGAAGCGTTGCGAACGCTCGTCTTCCGCAACCGCTCCGAGCACGCCATCGCCACCGCCCGGCACACCTGCGACGCCACCGGCGGCAGTTGTCACGAGGGTATCGAGGAGGCCTGGGCCGCCAGCGGCATTGTCCCGTGGGAACTCTGGGCCGAGGGCCAGCCCGACCTCGAACGGGTCCGGCTGCTGGGGGCGCGCACCGGCGTCTGCCCCTACGAAATCTCCAAAAGCCTCCTGCCCCACGCCGATGTCTGGGTGGGTGACTACAATTACGTTTTCTCACCTTGGCACCAGCAGGTTTTCCTCGAAAGCGCGGGCTTCGACCCCGCTCGCACCCTGCTCATCGTGGACGAGGCCCACAACCTCGCCTCCCGCGTGTCCGCGCTGTTTTCCTTTGGCGAAACTGCCGCCGGGGCGCGTTACCAGTTCGACAGCCTGCGCTACCTCGACTGCTCGGCCCGCTTTCTGGCCCAGTGCGAGGAGTGGGTCGATCTGCTCGACAGCCTGCGCCCGCGCGACGCGCTCGACATCAGCACCGAGTACGAGATCGCGGACCAGCTTGAGCGCCTCGCCCGCAGCGTCTATAGCGAACGCCTCCCCTGGGACGACCTGAGCCCGGCGCTGGCCGAGTCCCTGCACCGACTCCCGCGCCTGCACGCCATTATCAGCTCAGAGGGGCTTGACCGGCTCTGCTGGTCGCCCGCCCGGGGCGAGCTACGCGTCTCCTGCCTCGACGCCGCCGGGGAAATCGCCGCCCGGCTGGAGAGCTTCGGCCAAAGCCTGCTCATGTCGGCCACCCTCAGCCCGCTGGAGGATTTTTGCGCGGAAACCGGACTGGAACCGTCGGCGGTAACGGCTATCCGTGCCGACGCCCCCTGGCGCGACCACGCCTACCGCGTGGCCGTCGATGCCCGCGTCGATACCCGCCTGAATACCCGTGGCCGTCACATGACAACCACCGCCACCACCATCGACGCGCTCTGCGCCGCCGACTCGCGCCCGACCGCAGTGTTTTTTCCCAGCTACCAGTACGCCGAAACCATCCGCGCCTACCTGGAGCAAATCAACCCGCAACGGGTCGTGGCCATGCAGCCGCGCGGGATCGACCTGGACGGCCAACTCCACTTCATCGAGGAAAGCCTCCTGTGCGCCCATGCCGTGTTTTTCGTGCTCGGGAGCGGATTCAGCGAAGGCATCGACGAGCTTGGGGGCCGCATCGGACAAGCCATGATTGTCGGCCCCGCCCTGCCCGAGGTCAACGCCGAGCAAAAGGCCCGCCTGGCCCGCTTCGAGCACCTGGGTAGGCCGGAGGCGTTCCGGCGCGTTTACCAGCTCCCGGCCATGCGCAAAATCAACCAGGCGCTCGGGCGACTCGTGCGCGGCCCCGGCCAGCAAGCCCGCGTGCTCCTGCACTGCCGCCGCTTCGCCGACTCCTCCTACCAGCGACTGCTGGACCCGGTTTTTATACCCGAGGAGACACTCAACACCGACCAGGCCCTGCGCGAGTGGATCGAAACCACTTCGATGGCCTGAAAAGCTTACGCGCGAAACACATCACCAAAGGGCAAAAAAACATCGTCTCCGAGTGGTAATCTTCCCCGGACTGCCTAAGATAAGTCCCGACTCCCGTTTTCACGGCAGCACACATGAGAAATTTCCCCATCTATTTTGCCTTCGTCGCGGTCACACTTGGCGGCGGCCTCCTCATCGGCTACGCCTGCCGCCCCGGCGAATGGTACGACCAACTGGAGAAGCCTTCGTTCAACCCGCCGGGTTGGGTTTTCGCACCGGTATGGAGCCTCCTTTACATCTTGATCGGAGTGGCCGGAGCGCGTGTGTTCCTGCGACCGGGGTTGACTGCGGCCCGCGCGCTCTGGGTCGGGCTGCTGATTCTGAATTTCCTGTGGACACCGACCTTCTTCGGTCTGAACTGGCCCGGCGTTTCCCTCGGCATCACGGTACTGATGGTCGCGGGCATCCTGCTCTTCATCGCTGCCTGCTGGGGCCGCGAACGTCCCAGCTCCTGGCTTTTCGCCCCCTACGCACTGTGGACGTCCTTCGCGTTTGTGCTAAACGGAGCTATCGTCCACCTGAATCCCTGATTCCGGCCTTGTCTGCCCACTTTCCTCGTGGGGAAACCCACGGACCGGGTTAAAAAATAATGGAGCCATCCATCGGACTCGAACCGACGACCTGCTCATTACGAGTGAGCTGCTCTACCAACTGAGCTAGGATGGCCCGTTTAAAGAACGGGTAATCAAACGCTCCCGGCGCAGGCGTGCAAGCCCTTTTTCATAAAGAATGCCGGGAGTTATCATTAGGCCTGCCCTCCGTCAACCCGCCTTGCAAGTCTGACGGGCGAGCCATGACAACCGTGGGAATCAACCGCCGGGTACGCCTCCCCGAACTCCTTCTCCCCTCTCCCCGATTCCAAACAAAATGACGCCGGCTGCACGAGGGCGAACCGGCGTCACTTGTCTGGGGTAAAGTTTGCTAAAACCTAGATAGCCTTGCCGAAGAAATGGCGGATGCGCGCCCCCGCGTAGTCGCGGTTCATCTTGGCGATGAAGTCGAGTGTGATCTCCTTCGGGCAAACGGCCTGACACTCACCGTAGTTCGTGCAGTTGCCGAAGCCTTCGGCGTCCATGGCCTTGACCATGGCCAGGGTACGGCGATCCTTCTCCGGCTGGCCTTGCGGAAGCAAGTTGAGCTGCGAACACTTGGCCGAGGTGAAGAGCATGGCCGCACCGTTCGGGCAAGCCGCCACGCACGCGCCACAACCGATGCAGGCCGCCGCGTCCATCGCCTTGTCCGCAATGGGCTTGGAGATGAGCTGCTGGTTGGCGTCCTGCGCGCTGCCGGTACGGGCCGTGATGAAGCCACCCGCCTGGATGATGTGGTCGAAGGCGGTACGGTCCACGATCAGGTCCTTCACGACCGGGAACGGCTTGGCGCGCCAGGGCTCGATCGTGATGGTGTCGCCGTCACTGTAGTGGCGCATGTGCAATTGGCAGACCGTGGTGGCCCGCTCGGGACCGTGGGCCATGCCATTGATGACGAGCGAGCACATCCCGCAGATACCTTCACGGCAGTCGTGGTCGAAGGCCACCGGCTCATCGCCCTGCTCGATCAGTTGCTCGTTGAGGATGTCGAGCATCTCCAAAAACGAAGAATCCTCGCTCACGCCCTTAAGCTCGTAATTGGCGAACTTACCGGGCTCGTCGCTGTTTTTCTGTCTCCAGACTCTCAGGTGCAGATCCATAGCTAAATACTTGGCTGATGATTAATGCCTTACTTGTACGAGCGGGTCGTGAACTTCACTTCCTCGTAAACGAGTTCTTCCTTGTGCAGGGCCGGGGCTTTATTGTCGCCCTGGTATTCCCACACACCGACAAAGGCGAACTTGTCGTCGTCGCGGACGGCCTCGCCCTCTTCGCTCTGGTGCTCGGTGCGGAAGTGGCCGCCGCAGGACTCGTCGCGCATCAGCGCGTCGCGGCACATCAGTTCCCCGAATTCGAGGAAGTCCGCCACACGGCCCGCGCGTTCCAGCTCCTGATTGAGCTCGGCCTCGCCACCGACAACCTTGACGTTGGCCCAGAACTCTTCGCGCAACTGCGGGATAAGCTCGATGGCCTTTTCCAGTCCGGCCTTGTCGCGAGCCATACCGCAGTGGTCCCACATGATGTGGCCCAGGCGCTGGTGGAAGCTGCGCGGGCTTTCCTTGCCCTTGATGCTCATCAGGCGCTGGATGCGGTCCGTGACTTCCTGCTCAGCCTCGGCAAAACCGGAGGCGTCGCTCTTGATCGTGCCGGCGGAGTGGATGCCGCAGCGGCCCAGGTAGTCGCCCACCGTGTAGGGCAGGACGAAGTAACCGTCGGCCAGGCCCTGCATGAGGGCGGAGGCCCCGAGGCGGTTCGCACCGTGGTCGGAGAAGTTCGCTTCACCGCCGACGAAGAGGCCGGGGATATTGCTCTCAAGGTTGTAGTCTACCCAGAGGCCGCCCATCGTGTAGTGAACGGCCGGGTAAATCATCATCGGCGTCTTGTACGGGTTGGCCGCAGTGATGCGGTTGTACATGTCGAAGAGATTGCCGTAGCGCTCGGCGATGACGTTCTCGCCCAGACGGTTGATGGCGTCACGGAAGTCCAGGAACACACCCAGACCGCTGCCGGGGGCGATCCCGCGTCCGTCGTCGCAGGCTTCCTTGGCCGAGCGCGAGGAGATGTCGCGCGGGGCGAGGTTACCGAAACTCGGGTACTTGCGCTCGAGGTAGTAGTCGCGTTCCTCCTCGGGGATGGCGTTCGGGTCGAGCTGGCCGGTGCGTACCTTTTCGGCGGCATCCTTGCTCTTGGGCACCCAGATGCGGCCATCGTTGCGGAGCGACTCGGACATCAGGGTCAGCTTGCTCTGCTGGTCGCCGTGGACCGGGATGCAGGTCGGGTGGATCTGCGTGTAGCAGGGGTTGGCGAAACCGGCGCCACGCTTGTAGGCGCGGTAGGCGGCGGTGACGTTGCAACCCTGCGCGTTGGTCGAGAGGAAGAAAACGTTACCGTAACCGCCCGTGCACAGGACCACGCAATCGGCCGCCCAGCGGTCGATCTTGCCGTTGACCATGTTGCGGGTGATGATGCCCTTGGCGTGCCCGTCCACGAGCACGAGGTCGAGCATTTCGTGGCGGTTGTACATCTTGACCTGCCCCAGGCCGATCTGCTTGCTCAACTGCTGGTAAGCACCGAGCAGAAGCTGCTGGCCGGTCTGGCCGCGGGCATAGAAGGTACGCGAGACCTGCGCGCCCCCGAAGGAGCGGTTGTCCAGCATGCCGCCGTATTCGCGGGCAAAGGGAACGCCCTGCGCCACCATCTGGTCGATGATGTTGTTGCTGACTTCGGCCAGGCGATAGACGTTGGCTTCGCGGGCGCGGTAGTCGCCACCCTTGATCGTGTCGTAAAAGAGCCGGAAGACGCTGTCGCCGTCGTTCTGGTAGTTCTTGGCGGCGTTGATCCCGCCCTGGGCGGCGATAGAGTGCGCGCGGCGCGGGCTGTCCTGGTAGCAGAAGCAGGAAACCTGATAGCCCTGCTCACCCAGCGAGGCGGCGGCGGAAGCGCCCGCCAGGCCGGAACCGACCACGATGACGTGGTATTTACGACGGTTGGCCGGGTTGACCAGCTTCAGGTTATGCCCCTTGTGGTTGGTCCACTTTTCACTGAGCGGACCCTCGGGAGTTTTTGAATCGAGCTTCATGCTTAGCGTCCTTCGTTCAAAGTTACGAACTGCGTGTTGGCGGCCTGCGCGTCATTGACGGAGACCTCAACCGGGGCCTTGGCCCACTCGGCTTCCTTCTCGGCCAGGTAAGCCTTTCCGTGGCCGAAGAAGAGCACGGAGGCCGGGATCGAGGCGAAACCGATAAAAATGAACAGCCCGTAGGCCGAGGCGAGGCACTTGAGGCGACCGCGCCAGACTTCGTTGCGGAAGCCCAGGGACTGGAACATGCTCGTGACCCCGTGGGTCAGGTGCATGCACAGCAGGCCGACGGCGATGATGTAGAAGATGGAGACCACCGGACTGGAAAAGCCCTTGGCCATCATCGCGTAAACGTCAAAGTACTCCAGATGCACGTGGGAGACCTCGATCGGGGCCTGCCCGATGGTTTCGTTGTAGTGCTCGGGCACTACGCGGGCCGTGTACTGCAGGATGTGGAAGATGATAAAGGCCAGGATAATCAGCCCGCTCATCGGCATCGTACGCGCGGCGTAGTCGGTTTCACGGAAACCCTGCTTGGCGTAGTTTTGGGGGCGGGCTTCCCGGTTTTCCTTCACCAGCAGGACTGCCATGGCAATGTGGACGACCACACACGCGAGCAGGAAAAGCCGGATCAGCCACAGCGTGACCGGCGCTCCGGGCAGGTGATGCAGATGGTAGGCATAGGCGTTGATCATTTCCGGGGGACCGAAGAATTGCAGGTTGCCCAGCATGTGTCCGAGGACGAACAACACCAATATGATGCCTGATCCAGCCATCAGGTATTTTTTGACCAGTGAAGGGAGAATTACTTTCTTGGCAGCACTCATGGTTCTCGCGACGGCCATGGGCGCATCCCATAACCTTTGCTTATGCTGCAACTTGAACGACACATCCAGTGGATGCAACTGTACTCAAGCAATCAGGTTCGGTATAAGTTTATAATTTTCACAGGATTAGATACGTTAATCAAAACCCAGCATTAGAAACGCGAATGGGTCTCAATTCTATCTTCACCCGACTCCCGGCGAAGCAAATTCCCGTGCGGGGTGGACAGCGGTCAGCCGCAAAAAATCCTGAAAAAGACATGCCGTTCAGATGAACTCGATCCGCCCTCGTCCCCGATATATAATAAGCAAACGCGATAATCGCCCCGTCAAATGAAGCTTGAAAAATTCTAATATTACGCAGCAATTCGGAACACAACAAATGTCCGTTATTCCGGCTTCACCGACTTCGCATCCACGCGATCCAAAGAAGCGTCAAAAATCCGGCCGCAAAAAACGGCAACTACGCTTGTCAGCAAAAAACACGTCAGGATGGCTGAAAGTTCAAAACGAATGCCAGCTCACGGGCATTTTCAGCGACGTTTCATGGCTCTGGCACTCTCCCCCGAGAGGGTGGATGAATCTTCGAAGCTGGCCACCTTCCAGGCGGAGTTGACCTTCATCAGCGTGACGTAATGCCGGTCGCGGCGGTCCTCCTTCCCCCAGTACGTGTCCTCACCTTCGGGATCAACCCGCACATGGCACAAAACCACGAGCTGCACGGTTTTGCCATCCGGCGACTCTTTACGGCTGATGAACTCGTACCAGATCAGTCGGGGTGTCCCGCCCAGGTGCTGCATGCGCTCAGCATGCGTATCGAAAGCGCGCAAGGCCTCATCATTGACAATATCCCCCCGCGCCTGCGAACGGTCCCCTTCGATCAGTGCGGAGACGTAGCTCTTGTAAGCCAGCGCCGGTTGGCTGAAATGTGTCGTGACGTAGCCATAAAACAAGTAGCATGTCGCCCCAAGCAGGAGCAGGAGTATCAGGGTCTTGAGTTTCATTGGGGTATTCAGGCAGGCATCTCTAAAATAGCATTTTTTTGGGAAAAATGCCTATCGGGACTATTAGCGACAACTGCCGGTATTATCCGTTAGGCGTCGCGGGGGCAAACCACCTAAAATTAGTAGTCAAAAATCCGTACCCTTACAAGCCACAACATCCCCGATGTGTAGCCGCAGCAAGTCGCGCGGAGCTACGCACGACGGAAGCGGAAGGTGTGAAAACCGCCCCGTCTCTCAGCCCTGAAGCATGCGGCTGGCGGCTTCGTCCGCAGTAAGGAGGCTCTCCTCGCCGCTGACCAGGTCACGCAGCTTGAGCTTGCCTTCGGCAACTTCCACCTCGCCGTAAATCAGCGCGAAGCGGGCCCCGGACTGTCCGGCCGTTTTGAACTGCTTACCGAAGCCTTGCTGCTTGAGCGGGCGGTCGATCTTGAGTCCTTTCGCCCGGAGCGCGGCCACATCGCGAAGCGCAGCGCGGGCCTCGTTCTCACCGCCCGCCACGACCACGTAGCCGTCGAGTTCGGGTTTCGGGTCGGGCAGGAGCTTCTGGTCTTCGAGCAGGTCACGCAGGGTCACGTCGCCCATACCGAAACCCACTGCCGGCATGGCCTGGAAGCCGAGTTTTTCCACCAGGTGGTCGTAGCGTCCGCCGCCGGCCAGTGCCCTGCCCTTGCCCACCGTCTGGAAGGCTTCGAAGACAAAGCCGGTGTAGTAGGCCAGCCCGCGGACAATGCCCAGGTCCACCCGGATAAAGCCGCCCAGTCCCATCGCATGGAGATGACCGAGCAACTCGCGCCACTGATCCAGGCGGGAGGAAACCCGCTCGCCGGTGACGACGTTGTTCTCACGCCCGGCAAAAAAGCTCTCCACCGCTTCGAGCGAGGTGCACTCGACCAGCTTACTGGCATCGGCCAGCACGGCCTCGGCACCGGGGACGTGCTTTTCGCCCATCATCTTGAGCAGCGACTCGGGCGACTCCCGCTCCATCTTGTCGATGACGTTGAGCGCGCCCGTGGCGATGTCGCCCGTCAGCCCGTGCTGTTCCAGCAGCAGCAACCACAGGTCACGGTCGCTCAGGCGCAGGACAAATTCCTTCTCGCTCAGGCCAAAGGAGCACAACGCCGTGATGAGCAGGGCGATGATCTCGGCGTCAGCCGCAGGCGAGGATTCGCCCAAAATGTCGGCGTTGAACTGGTAGTGCGAGCGCAGACGGCCCTTCTGGGGTTTTTCGTAACGGAAATTCTCGGCGATCCCGAACCACTTGACAGGGCGCTTGATGCTTCCGGCCTTGGCGCCGACGAGGCGGGCCAGGGTCGGGGTCAGCTCGGGACGCAGGGTGACGGCGCGGCCGCCCTTGTCCTCGAAGTTGAAGAGCTGGCTGACAATCTCATCGCCGGACTTGGCCGTGATCAGTTCCAGCGGCTCCAGCAGCGGACCGTCGAACTCCTGAAAAGCGAAGCGCAGGGCCGACTGACGCCACTGGCCGAAGATGTAATTGCGGATGGCGCAATCCTCCGGATAAAACTCACGAAAACCGGGCAAGGTCTGAAACATAGCGCTTCAAAGCATGCCGCCACCGAGGGTTTGGCAACGGTAAAAATCGCCCAATCTCAAGCCAACCCACCAATGCCGTTCAGGCAACGTACGCCCTCTACTGTCCTCCTGCGCGCGATCACGCACCACGGACACGGCGGCGCAGCAGGACAACGCGCCCGAGGACGAGTACGCCCAGAATCAGGGCGACGAGCGAAGGCTCGGGCACCATTGGCAGGACAAACATGTCCATGTCGCCGACAAACCACCCGGTATAAGTCACATCGGGATTGGACGTGTGGGCGTCCCCGAGCAGCCAGCCGTTGAAAGAGTTGTCCCAGTACACATCGACGAGGAAGTTGCTCTCGACCCCGGAGTCGGAATCGGAGATCCAGATGCCCGTCAGTGTGTCGTCCACCATCTCGTAGCCCCAGACCGGAATGGCGTGAGCGTCGCCGGCATTGGTAAAGATACCCAGCGCGGCCAGATAATTCATCCCCACCAGGTCGTCCAGCCAGTCGGTGAATAGCGACGCCTCAACCGGCATCTCGTCATTGTAAAGATCCGTGTGGGAGAAAATCTCGTCCTTGTCCAGCCCCAGGTCGATCCAGTAGGCACCGCCGGTCGCGCCCGGTTTCAGTTCCGACGAATCCGCTAAATAGGTGTACGAGTCGGTGTACCACCACTGCATGCCGATGTAGCTCTCGCCGCCAGCATTCGTCCAGTTGTTGACAAAGGTCGCGAACACATCCGTCGAATACGCTATCTGCGTCACCATTCCGTTCGGCGTCCCGGCGGGGATCGTGCCACCGTTTTGCAGCCAGCGGTCCTGCCAGTTCTGGATCAGGTTACTGGCCGTGGCCGCCCAGCACAGATCGTCGTCGTTACCGTCAAAGAGCTTCTGCACCGCATAGCGGGTATCCCCGGCAAAGGTGCTGCTGACTAGATACGTCTCTGCCCGGAGCGCGGGAAGCGCCAACACCCCGATCAGGGCCACCAGAGCAAAACTTCTGACCTTTTTTGCACGCTCAGACATACACATGCGCGAAAATTGAGAAACTTATCCTGCAAAAGCAATGGCAATATCCGTCCCTTGATTTGCGCGTTTGTTTCATGCCACCCAAAGAGCAAACCAGCTTTTGAAACCCAATCTCAATCAACAACTTAATCTACTTCAAACGCAATCGAAATCTTGCCATTGACCTGCCGTGGTTGACAATATCTCTCCATGAAAAAAGCCCTCCGCATCATTATCTCCCTGCTCATTCTTGCCTTTATCGGCATCCAGTTTATCCCGGTCGCCCGGACAAATCCCCCCGTCCAGGTGGAGCCGACCTGGAACTCGCCGCGCACGAAGGAGCTTTTCACCCGCGCATGCGCCGACTGCCACAGCAACGAAACCGTCTGGCCGTGGTATTCGAAAGTTTACCCTGTCTCAGCCTGGATAGCCCACCATGTCGAAGAGGGACGCGAGCATTTCAACATCAATGAAAAGGGCTTCGGGCGCGGCTACGACGAGGCCGCCGAGGCCGTCGAAAAAGGCTGGATGCCCCTCGAAAGCTACCTGCCCATGCACCCCGAGGCCAAGCTGACCCCGGAGGAAAAAGAAGAGCTCGCCGCCGGACTCAAGGCCACCTTCGACCTGCATTAAGAGCCTGAATTTTAAAAGAGTCGTGTCCGCCTCGCCCGGCCCTGTCCGCCTGCCCGTCAAGGTGGTGCCTTCCTCCTCCCGTAACGCACCGGCGGGCTGGCTGGGCGAGTCGTTCAAGATAAAAGTCCAGGCTCTGCCCGAGCGCGGCAAGGCAAACAAGGCGGTAACCACCCTGCTGGCCCAGTGGCTCGGTGTATCCGAATCTTCAATACGCCTGGTCAGCGGCGACACCTCCCCGGCCAAGGTCTTTGAAATCACTGGGCTCACCCCAGAAACGATCCGCCAGCGCCTCGACCAGGCGTAAACGTGGCGGGCGATAAAATACGGTCACAAAGCGCACGAAGGAGACACGCAGCGCACGAAGGCCCGGATGCTAAAGAGATTTAACAGGAAGGCCGGGAAGAGCGGAAATGGCTTTTTTTATGCACTTCGCAGTCAATGCTAATTTGCCTACAAGAATAATAGGCCCTCAGATGAGGTGAGCGGACTTCGTTTGGGTTGGCGACAATCATCGCTGCCCATGCCACTGCCTTAGCGGTGGCATCAGTGATCCGATAGGATCACAGGTGCAGGACCGCGTCCTGCCGCTCCCCCTCTTCGCGTTTCTTCGCGTGACTTCGCGGGCAAGTTCTTACTCAAAGAAACTTCGTGCTCTTCGTGTCTCCTTCGTGCCCTTTGTGACCGCATTCAAACCAGGTCCACCGGGTCCACGTCGAGCACATCGACGACATCCTCGTCCATCGGGAAGTCTTTGCGCAGGGCGACGATGTCGGGCAGGATACGCGAGACGTTGCCGACAAAATACCAGAGGTGGAAGCGGTAGGTGTCCTTGATTTTTTCCAGCGGGGCGGCCACGGGGCCGCGGATTTCGACGTTGTGGCCGAGTTTTTCCAGCCGCTCCTCCAACTGCCGGGACCATTGCTCGGCGAAGAAGGCGACCTTTTCCGGGTTGCGCCCTCGAAACAAGTGCCGCACCAGGTGCCGGAACGGCGGGTAGTGAAACTCGCGGCGCTGCTCCAGTTCCTCCTGTAAAAAGCCCTCGAAATCAGCCCGCCGCGCGTACTGGATCGGCGGGCTGTGCGGCATAAAAGTCTGCACCACGACCTCCCCCGCCTTGTCGCCGCGTCCGGCGCGCCCGGCCACCTGCACGAGCAACTGAAAAGTCCGCTCGGCGGCCCGGAAGTCTGGCACATGCAGCGCAATGTCCGCATCGACCATGCCCACGAGCGTGACGTTGGGGAAGTCCAGTCCCTTGGCCAACATCTGCGTGCCCACGAGAATATCGAGCTTGCCGGTGCGGAAGTCGGAGAGGATTTTCCGAAACAGGTGCTTCTTGCTCATCGTGTCCGTGTCCAGTCGCATGATGCGGGCGCGGGGGACGATTTTCTGCACCGTCTCCTCGATCCGCTGCGTGCCGAAGCCGATGCCCCGGTACTTGGCCGAGCCGCACTTGGGGCAGCCCTTGGTCGGTCGCTCCTGATAGCCGCAGATGTGGCACTTCAGGCGATTGTCGGTGCGGTGGTAAGTCAGCGTCACGCTGCAATGCGGGCACTCCGCCACGTAGCTGCAATCCGGGCAAATCATGCGCGTAGAGTAGCCGCGGCGGTTGAGAAAGAGGATCGACTGCTCCTGCTTCTCGAAGCGCTCCAGCAGCTTGTCCGCGAGAATGCTGGAAATCGTGGCCGCTCCCTGCGGGCTGAGGCGTTCGCGCTTCATGTCCACGATGTGGACGCTGGGAAGCTGGCGGTCGTCCACGCGCTTGCTCAGGCGGTTGAGCCGGTAGCTCTTGGTCTCGACGTTGTAGAGCGACTCCAGGGCGGGCGTGGCCGAGCCCAGCAGACAGACTGCCCCGCACAGCATCGAACGATAAACAGCCACGTCGCGGCCGTGGTAGCGTGGCGACTCGGCCTGCTTGTAGGCGGGCTCGTGCTCCTCGTCCACGATGATGAGTTTCAAATTTTTCAACGGAGCGAAAATCGCCGAACGCGCTCCGACCACCACCCTCGCCTCCCCCCGGGCCATAGCCATCCAGCCGTCAGCCCTCTCGCCCGCGCTCAAGTGGCTGTGCCAGACGACAACACGCTCCCCGCGCTTGCTCAGACGCGAGCGCAGCCGCCCGACCGTCTGCGGGGTCAGGGCCACCTCGGGCACCAGAAAGATCACGCTCCCGCCCTCGTCCACCACCCGCTCCAGCGCGCGCAGGTAAATCTCCGTCTTGCCCGAGCCGGTGACGCCGTGGATCAGGTGCGGGCGGAACTCGTTCGCGTCGAGGCTCAGCTCAATGTCGGCCAGCGCCGCCGCCTGCTCCTCGGTCAAGGTGACTTCCTTTGTCGGCAGTGCCTCCTCCTCGCCAAGATCGTCCGTATAGACCTCCCTCGCATCCTCCTGCACCACCTCCTTGAGCAGGCCCTTTTTCACCAGTGCATCGCAGGAGGGAGAAGAAAGTTTCAGGCGGCTCATCAGCAGCGAACGCGGAACCGGCCCCTGCTGCTGCTCCAGAAAGCGCACGAGGTCGGCCTGGCGTGGAGCGCGGCGCACGAGCGCATCCATTTCCTCCGGCGTCGGCGTGTGGGCCAGCGCGAGCAGGCGGGTCGTTCTCGGGGCCATGATGGCCCGCACCGGCGCGGGCACAATCGTCTCCAGCACGCTTTCCAGGCTGGCCGCGTAGTAACGCGAGAGCCAGAGCGCGAGCTTGAGCAGGTCCGGCGAAACTACCGGCTCGTCGTAAAGCGCGTCGTGGACGAACTTGAGCCGGGCCGGGTCAATCTCTTCGCTCAGTCCCTCGCAAACCAGACCGAGACGAGAGCGGTTTAGCAGTGGGACGCGGACCAACGCGCCGGGAGCCGTGCAACCCTTAAGCCGGGCCGGGACCGCGTAGGCGAGCGGTTTTTCCGGGCCTCCGATGGGCAGGACTTCGATGATGTGGGCGGAGGCCTCGGGCATAGCACACCATGAATGGACGGCAGGCGGGTCTTCAACCCTATTCCTTGGCGGAACGCTTTCACCGGCGCGAATCTTCTCATTCCGGCTACGAGTCGCATTGAGGGTTATGCGAGAGGGTGATTTTTGAAAAAAAAGAGCCCGCACAGTTGTGCGGGCTCTCGGAAACTTGGGTGACGTTCGATCTTAGTAGATCGTGGTCGATTCCTGGTCGAGGATCGGGTCGTCGCGGAAGTTGGTCATGGTTTCCACCTTCGTGGTGACCGTTCCGGCGCTGACAGCCTGGACCGTGATCGAGCGGGTGACTTCCTTACCCGGGGCCAGGGAGACCTGCGGGAAGGTGACCGTCTGACCGGAGATGACACCGCCGGCGCTGACCGAGATGATCTTCAGCTGGCTCGGGATGCTAACCTTCTGGCTGGTGACGCTGAAGGTCTCATACGAGGACTGGTTCAGGGCGTTCAGCGTGTAGGTGGTTTCCTGGCCGACCTGGATCGGGTCGATCGAGTCACGGATGGAGCTGTGGATACCCGGGACAGCGCGCCACACGGTGACGGCCTGAGCGGATTCCTTGATCTCGCCGGTGCTGGCGGTCACGTTGTTGGTCGTGGTGATCGGACGGGTGGCATAGCCATTGACCGTGAAGCTCTTGGAAGCTCCGGGGGCCAGGGTGTCGATGGTCCACTCAATCACGTCAGCCGAGTCGTCGGTCTGCGGATTGGTGCTGCCCGGGCGCCAGTAGCCCCAGACATTGCGGGTCGGGTCCATCGAGGGGACGATCGTGCGGCCGCCATTGTCAATGTCCTTGACGGTGGCGCTCTTGGCGAGCTGACCTTCGATGACGAAGCTGTCGGTCGGCAGCGTGTCAACCACGAGGATGTTGTTCAGCGTGGTGTCGCCGTCGTTGGTGACGGTGATGGTGTACGGCACGTCAGAGAAGATGTAGCCGTTAGCCGGGCCGGTCTTGGTGACCTTGAGGCTGGACTGCTGGACGAGAACCGGAGCGGTGGCCACGACGGGTTCGCCCTGGGCGAAGGTCGAGGTCGCGGTGTTGACGAACTTGCCGGGCTTGGTAGCGGTGGCAACAACGGTCATGGTGGCGGTCTGACCCGGGTCGAGGCTGCCGACGTTCTTGGAAAGCGGGCTCTTGGCGGTCCAGCCTTCGGGCAGCTTGTCGGTGATCACGACATTGTCAGCGTAGGCATTACCGGTGTTCTTGGCGGTAATGGTCCAGCTGGCGTCCTTGCCGAGTTCAACCGCGGCGGGACCAACCTTGGCCAGCGTGATTTCCGGCTTGCCGACGAAAATCGGCAGGCAGACCATCGGGTCGGCGCGGACGACGCTGCACACTTCGAAGTTGCCGATCTTGGAGGGAACCACCGTGACGGTGATGTCCTTCTGATCGCCAGCCTTCATGGCTTCGAGATCCCAGGAGGGCATCCCGAACTGGTCCATGCTGGCCTTCGGGTCGGAGCTCTGGAACTTGATCTCAGCCGGGAGCATTTCGCTCACCACGACATTGGTGACGGGCTGCTTGGCCTTGACGTTGATCTTGTAGGTGAAAGGCGAACCGGCCATGGAACCGGACAGGTACTGTTTGCTGACAACGACGAGGTCATCTTCGTAGATGATCGACTTGTCGGCAGCCTTGGAGCTGTCGGCCTTGGTTTGGACAGCCTTGCCCTCGACTTGGGAATAGCCGTGGACATTACCTTCGGGACCGGCGGAAGCCTCAGGACCCGAAACGGTCTTGGTGGATTCGCAACCAGTAAGGAGAAGTGCGGCTGACAGTACCCCGGGAACCCAGAGGGACTTCAGCAGTGTGAGTGACAATTTCATCGCGATCTTGGTTTGATTTAGGATTAGGTTTAAAGAAGCCTGAGCGCTAGACATAGCACACGGCTACGTAATTAGCAATCAAGCCCTTGATAACTAGGACTGTCAACTCCCAAAATGATGATGCATAGTGGCCTGCAGCATCCAGGGAGCGACAAAACGGGGAATCAATCGGCCGGAACCCCACACGCTTAATTCCTGAACGTCAGAAAAAAAACATCGCACAGGCCAATTACCGTTTGACCCACCCCCGCGCCTGTGTCAATTTAGTCTCATTTAAAAAAGATGACCGTGCTAAACGAGCAAACCGTCGAAATCGAGAACCCCCGGGATACCTTTAAAAAGTTCCTGGTCAGCAAGGGCTTACGCGTCACCAATCAGCGTATGGCGATTTTTGATGCCGCCTTCGAGTTGAATGACCACTTCACGGCGGAGGATCTGCTCGACCGTTCCCGGCAGCTTGACGATTCGGTCTCGCGGGCCACGGTTTACCGTTCGTTGCCCATCTTGACCGAGAGCGGATTGATCCGTGAAATCGACGTGGGCCACGATAATAAATACTATCACTCCAACCGTCAGGCCCGTACTTTTCAGGCCCAGGTGATTTGTGAAGATTGTGGTAAAATTTTCGAAGTGGACGCGCCATTCATGGAATGGTACGGCAAAACCGTCTGTGACAAGCTCAACATGAAGCCCGAGTCACAGCGCCTTCAGGTCAACGCCCACTGCCTGTTTCGCGCCGAAACCGGCGTCTGCGAACGCGCCGCCAAGTAAGCAGGGCCCCCTGCCCGCTTGCCGATATTTATTCTCTCCCGGTATTGACTGCACACCGGCGCTGACAAATCTTTACCTATGAGCGCGACGCTTGACTTCCAACCGATGACCATGCCTTCGCTTGACGGGCCCGAGGAGCCCTTGAGCGCGATCCAGGAGGAAATCCTGGCGCTGAAGAAGGAACGCAACGCCGTCATCCTCGTCCACAACTACCAGGTGGACGCCATTCAGCGCGTGGGCGACTACGTGGGCGACTCCCTCGGCCTGGCCTACAACGCCGCCGAAACCGACGCCGACGTGATCGTCTTCTGCGGCGTGCACTTCATGGCCGAGACGGCCAAGATCGTCAACCCGTCCAAGACCGTGCTCCTGCCGGAAATGGACGCGGGCTGTTCGCTCTCGGACTCGTGCCCGGCGGAAAAACTCGCCGCCTACCGCGAGGCCAACCCCGACCTTTACGTCGTCGCGTACATCAACTGCTCCGCCGCCGTCAAGGCGCTCAGCGACGTTATCTGCACCTCGGGCAACGCCGTCAAAATCGTCGAGCAGGTGCCCGCCGACCGGGAAATCCTTTTCGTCCCCGACCAGAACCTCGGCCAATGGGTCGCCCGCCAGACGGGCCGCCAGATGCGCTTGTGGCCGGGCAGTTGCTACGCGCATGTACTCTTCACCGCCCGCGCGCTGGAGAAAGTCAAGGCGCAGTACCCGGGCGCGCCCGTGGTCGCCCACCCCGAGTGTGTCGAGGCGGTACGCGACATGGCCGACGAGGTTTGCAGTACCGAGAAAATGATCGGCTTTTGCAAGACCCACCCCTCGCGCGAAATCATCGTCGCCACCGAGACGGGCATGCTGAACCGCCTTCGCCGCGAGATCCCCGGCAAGGTCTTCATCGCCGGGCCGACCGAAACCTGCGCCTGCAACGACTGCCGCTACATGAAGATGAACACGGTGGAAAAACTTCGCAACTGCCTCCGCGACATGAAGCCCGAGATCACCATGGACGAAGCCATTCGCCAGAAGGCTTACGCCCCGATCAAGCGCATGCTCGACTGGTCCCGCACCTAATCCGGGTTGCACCCGGTGGCATTGAAGGGCTACGCCCCTACGCGGCCAGAAAGGCCGCTACCCCGAGCAGTGGTGCCGCAGCCCAGGGGCGATAATTACTCCTGTGCGACAACGAACGGGGCCAGCGGCAGGCCGTCGGTATTGAAGACGCTGGCCAAGGGTTTCGCCCACGGGGTGTAGAGGTAACGCACGCCGGTAAACTTGCCGCTGACTTCCGGGCGCACGATCACGGAATCTCCTGAAACCTCCGCGTGAGCGGGTTTCCACGTGCCATCGGCGGCGAGGACTTCAAAGCCTGTCGCGGCGGAAACCGGGCGCAGGTGCGAACCGTCGAGGTCGAAAGCCAGCACCGCCGTTTTTCCCTGAAAATCCACCTCCTCGATCAAGGGGCCGTAGGCGTTGATGTCGGTGCGGCCATAGACATCCTTCAACGCGATCCGCTCCATGCGCCGCCCCACAACGGTTTTGTTCTTCGGGTGAATGTCCTTCTCCTCGCCTTCGTCGATGAGGACGACCATCCCGATATGCTCACCGTTCTGAAAGACCGCTGTCTGCTTCTGGCGCACCTCTTCCCACTCCGACGAATCGTACGAAGGCAATTGCGCGAAAATAAACGGCAGGGACTCGTCCCCCCAGGCACGCCGCCATGCCCCGATCAGACCCTTCAACTGCGCGTCAAAGGTTGCCGATGAGGGGGCCTTGGCGTCATTTTCCCCCTGGTACCAGAGGAAGCCCCGGACGGTGTAGCCTGCGGCCGGGGCCACTTTCCCGTTGAACAGGTAAGCGGGCGTGCGGAAGGCATCCGGGCTGTCCGGCCAGGGCTTGTGCAGTTCGGAGATCGAGAACGGCCTCGGGGGAAGCGGTTTACCCGCGGCCTTGGCAGCGGCCACCTTTGCTTCGTAGTCGGCACGGGTGCGCTCCACCTGCTTCAGCGCGGCCTCATAGTCGTAGGCATCACGGCGCTTGAGAAAGTCTTCCCAGATAGCCCGAAAATCTTCCGACTCCGATACGGTCTGCTGATCGACCCAGGCCCGCATCGGCGTGCCGCCGTGCGCGCTCGAAATCATCCCCACCGGCGTATCGAGGTCCTTCATCAGCGCCTCGGCGAAATACACCGCGACAGAGTGAAAACGGTACTTTTCCAGATTTTCCGGCGTGCAGACCAGCCATTTGCTTTCGGGGTTGAAGTCCTCCTGCGGTTCAGCCGCCACCGTCGTGCGCGGTTGCCAGAAGTAGCGAATCAGCGGATAATCTCCCTCTGTCTTGATTCGTTGCCAGTCGGAGGTCGATGGGATACCCAACTCCATGTTCGACTGCCCGCCGGTCATCCAGACTTCGCCCACCAGGACATTGGCGATCTCAACCCCCGTCTCGCCATTTTCGTCAATACGCATGACCGCGGGAGCCTTGCTCGCGGTAAGCGGCCCCAACTCGACGCTCCACCGGCCCTCGTCATCGGCCACGGCGGACGCCTCGTCTTCCCCCAAGCGGACGCTTATCCCGGCTCCGGCAGTTGCACGGCCCCAGATTTTAACAGGTTCGCCGGCCTGGAGCACCATGTTGTCCGAAAAAATACGCGGCAGCTTGAGCACCGCGTGCGCACTGGCACCGCAAACACAAATCAGGAGCAGGCTAATCAGTTTCTTCATGTTTCTTGTCGCTGAATATCAAAAGCCGGGTTCTGCGCGGCACCGTTCGGCCATGTTGCCATTCCAATGCAGCGTAATAACACTAAGCCGCCCCAACTCATGCTTTAAAAGCAAAAAATCAAAATAACAGAGCCGGGCAATCATCTCTCCTGCCGCCCCCCCGCGAGCCACTTTCTTGCATTCCGCATTGCCGGGCGGATACAGGTGTGCCAGCATGACCGGTTGATTCAACCCTGATCCGCCATGCCTGCCGAGCCCATTCCCGCCCCCCTGCCCATTGACGGGGCGGACCGGGAAGCGGCCAGGCAGACGTATTTCTACGACCGCTGGCGGGGCTTTTTCTACGGGCTGCTGGAGCCGGGCTGGGTGACGTTTTCGCTCATCATCGCGATCCGGCATTTCGACATGCCCGACTACCTCAAGGCGCTGCTGCCGGCGGCGGCCTTTATCGGGCTGTTTTTCAACATACTCACGGTTTCGGCCTGCGGGCGTACGCAGAAAAACGCTTCACGCCTGATCTCGTACATCATGCTGACCTGCGCGGCCTGCATCACCGGGGCGATGCTCTCACCCTCGCTGGCGCTGTTTCTGGGCTTCTTCATCGCGGCCAATATCATGTATGTGCAAAACCCCCCGCTGCTGATCCAGATCTACTCGGCCAACTACCGACCCGGCGAGCGCGGCGGCAAAGTCTCCACCGTGTTGATCCTGCTTTCGCTGGGCGGGATCACTGCGGGTTGGCTCGGAGGCAAGGCACTCGACCACGACATTACGATTTATCCGTTCATTCTGGCGGGGATGGCGGCGGCATGCGTAATCAGCGCGGCCATCGTGCGCCGTATCCCTTCCCAGCAGCTCGACCCAAAGTCCAACGCCAACCCGATCAAAAGCCTGTCCGTCATATGGCAGGACAAGCTCTTCGGCTGGCTGCTGCTGTGCTGGATGCTGATGGGCGCGACCAACCTGATGACGATCCCGGTGCGCATCGAGTACATGGCCGATCCCAAGTACGGCATCAACGCAAGCAACTTCGAGATCTCGCTCATCACGTTCATCGTCCCGATGACCTCCCGCATGCTCAGCACCAAGGTCTGGGGCTTCCTCTTCGACCGGATGAACTTCATCTCCTGGCGTATCCTGATCAACTGCTGCTTCATGGCCTCGTTCCTGATCTACTACAACAGCCATTCGCTGTTTTTCCTCGGGCTGGGCATGGCCTTTATCGGGATGGCCATGGGCGGGGGCAACATCGCCTGGACCCTCTGGGTAACGAAGCTCGCCCCAACCAACAAGGTCTCCACCTACATGAGTGCCCACACCGCCCTGACCGGCGTTCGCGGCACGGCGGCTCCCTTCATCGGCTACTGGGTGCTGGCGCATTTTACCGCGCCCGGCATCGGCCTGCTCTGCGCCGGGCTCATGGTGCTGGCCAGCTTCATGTTCGCCGCCGCCTGGAAATCGCCCCGTATGCGCGGAAATTGAGCCGGGCAAAAAAGCGAGCCTCATTCATGAGGCTGGCCATCCGCAGCGGCGTGCATCTGCCGACACGGGCCCTGCCGGCGCTTCGCAACCCAGGCATTGACCGTCTTGTAAAACACGACTGGCAGGACAAACGGAAGCAGGTGGGCAATCAACCGCCAGATCCCGATGTCCTCCGCTTTTAGAGGACGCTCTTTAATCGTGAGCTGAATCAGCAGAATGAACAGCGCCAGAGACACGAAGAAAAGGTACTCTTTGGTCATCAAGTCAATCAGTCCCACCCGCGTGCCGGTTTCCCGGTTGATGAGAGTTTTACAGCAGAAAAGGTAACCCGCCAGAAACACCCCCATGCTCAAGGCCAACGCGAGCATCGGCCCACCGCCCAGCGTAAAAAATGCCTTCGAGAAACTCCCGATCGTCCAAAAAATCCCCGTGTAAGCCAGGACACCGACGGTCCATTTGATGTTGTCCGGTTGCGGACGCTTCAACAGGCGAACCGCATAGACAAGCCCAACGGCCATCGGGACCGCGAATAAAAGAGGGGCCAAAGACAACAACAGCGCCTCAAATTCGAGCCCCTGACTCAACAGCGTATGGACGATCCCGAACAAGACCAGCGCCAGCCAACAGCCGTTTAAGGCAATGGCAAGCCAGGCAACGTAAAACGAAATCGAACGGGCTCTCATTGGGCCCTTTTACCATTAACGATGATGACGCCAGGATTCAATATAATTCACTATTCCCTCCCACAGTCCCGAACTGCTGGCAGACATCCAATAGATACGTCTTTTCTGTCCCCGCATCAGCGAAAGCCGAAGATCAACTGGAGGCTGTTCTTGAGGCCGGAGCCGAGCGAGGGCTTGCCGTTTTTAATGAGGAGGGTGTCGCGGTTGTTGTGGGAGAGGGCTTCCTCGTTGTAATTGAGCAGGGCGATGTCGCCCTCTCGGCGGGTGCCGACATCTTCCGACGTGAGCGGTGTCCAGCGGATCGGCATGCCTTCGGAGGTGTAGTCGATCTCCCATCCGGTCAGGCCCTGTGCCGGGATGGGCTGAGTCAGCAGCGCCGGGTAGCGCGTGATAAAGTCCGGTGCCTGCCGGGTTGAAACCTGCAAGGTAAAGGCCACCGGCTGCGACTGGATCAGCTCGCGCATGCTGGTGAGCCGTCCGGTGCGCGCCCGCTCGAAGAACCGCAGCGGGTCCATGCCGGTGAGGTTGATGCCGTTGTAGTTGCCGTGCTGGTTTTTGCCGCCGTAGCGCTTGTAGTTATAAAAATCCTGAAAGCGGTTCGAGTCGCGCAGGCCAATCTCAAAGTGCAGGTGCGAGCGGCTCTTGGGGATGGAATAGCCCCCGGCAGAGCGCCCCATCCGGCCCAGCCGCCCTCCGGCCTCGACCTGGACCCCGGCCTGAATCCGCGAGTCGATGTCGGCCATGTGCGCGTAAAGGGTGTAAACGGGCACATCCAGCTGCGTATGCTCGATCACGACATAACGGCCGTAGCCGCTGTTCCCGGCGATGCGGTTAACATAGGCCACGCGCCCGGCCATCGCGGCGTAGATCGGGTCGGTGGCCTCGCCGTTGCGGTCGCGGCCCATCGGTTTGAGGTCGATCCCCTCGTGGAAGCGCGTGCCTCCGTTGCGCACGAGCCCGTAAAGGCCGCTCTCGGGACGGCCCGATGCGGTCGGCTGAAGCAGCGGCATGATGTCGCCGGTCTGAAAATACTCCCCGTCCGGCGTCGGCCAATAGACGGGAATCAGGTTCCCCTGCTGCGCCCAGGCACTGCCGCAGGCCAGCAGGAACAGGAGCGCGAAACCGGCCCGGAGGCGCTTGTCCATCCCCATGATTCGGATCAGTCCCGCTTCATCTGGTTAATCTTTTTGATGGCCTCCTGCATCTTGGGCAGCAGCTCCATCGCCTCCTCGTCTGTCAGTTCCGTGAAGGTGTAGAAAAGCCCGCCCTGCATGGGACCGTCGATCTGGCGGGCACCGATGGGTTTGCCGTCGATCACCGTGACGATCATGCGCCCCATGTTGGTGACGGAGGTGCGGTACAGTTCGCGCTGCCCCTCGTCGTCGAAGTAAAAGCGGAAGGCCAGCTTGCCCGAATCGACCTTGACCAGTTCGGCATTGAGCACGTTCCAGGGTTGGATGATCGGCTGGGCGAAGACCGTGTAGCGCAGGCCGCTCTTGTCGAGCGACATTTCCATGCCCTTGTCCAGCGTGTTGTAGGAGTTCCCCATCTCCAGGTAAAAGCTGGGGGCACCCTCGACGTTCTCATCGCAGGCGGCGATGAAAACAAAAGGCACGAGCAGGAGCGCGCGTAAAAGGAAGCGGCGGACAGAGCGTTTTGACATAACCCCATGCTTTGCGCGGCAGCGGCGGCAGGCAAGGCGATTTTCAAGAAAGCCCGCAACCAGACAGAAAGGGGTTCGCTTTTTCCGCGAGGGGCTTGGCCCTTTCCGGCACACGGGTAAAAAATTGGAGGTGCGGGGCGGAATCGAACCGCCGTATAGGAGTTTTGCAGACTCCGGCCTTACCACTTGGCTACCGCACCCCGTGCGAAAAACAGGTTAGTCTGCGTAAACATCGCAACCTTTCAAGCGGTTTTTCACCGAAACGAGCAAAATGTTTGCCAAGGGGCGGTTTCAGCCAGAATCTGGCCCCACTAATTTCCCCCTCCGATATGAGCTGTACCGTATTTTCCATCGCCAACCAGAAAGGCGGAGTCGGCAAGACCACCACCGCGATCAATCTCGGCTGGGCCCTGGCCGAACGCAAAGTCCCCACCCTGCTGATCGACCTCGACCCGCAGGCCAACGCCACCAGCGCTCTGGGCTTCGAGAAGACGCCCGGCTCCAGCCTCTACGGCGCGCTGCACGGGGACGGAGCCGCCGAAGAGCGCGTTATCGAGACCCGCCAGAAAGATCTTTTCCTCATCGGCAGCGAGGTGGACCTCGCCGCCATCGAGATCGAACTGGGACAGCAGGAGGACTACCTCGTACGCCTGCGCGAAGTCCTCAAGCCCCTGCGCGAGAGCGGCAAGTACCGCGCCATCATCCTGGACTGCCCGCCCGCCCTGGGCATGATTTCCATGAACGGTCTGGCCGCCGCCGACTACCTGCTGGTCGCGCTCCAGTGCGAGTACCTAGCGATGGAGGGCCTCGGGCAGATCATGGGCGTGGTTGACCAACTCACCAGCGCGGGCGTCAACCCCAACCTGGCCGTGGGCGGCATCCTCATGACCATGTACGACAAGCGCACCAACCTCTCCCGCCAGGTCGTGCAGGAAGTCAAGGAACACCTGGGCGAACTGGTCTTCGACACCCACATCCCGCGCACCGTCCGCCTCTCCGAGGCCCCCAGCTTCGGGCAGTCGATCTTCGAGTACGAACGCCTCGGAGCCGGTTCGCACGCCTACAAGAAATTCGCCAAGGAGTTTATCAAGCGCTTCGGGCTAAAGTGAGTTTTCTTGATTTAAACCACAGGGGACACAGAGAACACAGAGGAAGAAAAGGGTTAATGGTTGAAGCGAGGAAGGATGCGGCCATTAAACAATGAACCATTTAACAATTCAGCCTCTGCGGTTAATCCAAGTGAGCTAAATCCCCATGTCCGACGACCTCCAACACTTCCAGGAACGCATCGGTTATCACTTCCGTGATACCGGGCTGCTGGAGCGTGCGCTGACCCACCCTTCGCTGCTGGCGGACGGCTCCGGCTGGCACAACCAGCGACTGGAGTTCCTCGGGGACTCGGTGTTGGCGCTGGTCCTGGCCGAACAGTTGTTCAAGCTCTTCCCCGGCGAACGCGAAGGCCACCTGGCGCGGGCACGTTCGGCGCTGGCCAAGGGCGAGCACCTGGCGGCGATTGCTCGCGAACTGGGCCTGCACGAGGTCCTGCGCCTGAGCGAGCAGGAGGAGAAAGCCGGGGGCCGCGAACGTATCTCCAGCCTAGAGGACGCGCTGGAGGCCGTGGTGGCGGCGATCTACCTGGACAGCGATTTCCAGACCGCCCGGCGCACCGTCCTGCCCTGGTATGGCGATGTCAAAGCCCGCACCGAGGAACTCCTCTCTGACGACAACCCCAAGGGCCGGTTGCAGGAACACATCCAGCGGGAAAACCCGGACACGCCCATCGAGTACGACCTGGTCCACGCCGAGGGCCCCGACCACAGCAAAACCTTTATCATGGAACTGCGCATCGGGGGCCGGGTCTTCGGCATGGGCCGGGGCCGCTCCAAAAAGGACGCCGAGGAAAACGCCGCCCGCGAAGCCCTGCAAAAGCTGGTAAAAACGCCCGCCGAACCGGTTTCGTAGCTGGACTCTTGCCCCAATGAACGCACGATGGGAGGGATGACTGGTCTCATCCGCAGACAGGCGTCCCGACGGAACGGACGCTTAACGCTCCCATCACCAGCATCATGACCCACGCCCGCACATCCGTTTTTTGTTATAAAAAGCTGTCGCTGACCGCCGTAGCCCTCGCCTCTGCTAGCCTTTTCGCCACTCCCTCCGCGCACGCGAAGACCAGCTACAACATCCCTGTTTTCACCCAGCAACTCGTAATCGAGGGCGGGCCGGACAGGGTCGAGATCGCACCGGTCTTCGGGGACAAGGCCTGGGCCTTCACCGCCCGCTGGGACGACAACAACGCCAACAGCCTGAATATGCACGCCGCCGTGGCCGACATCGAGATGCCCGCTGCCGGTTCCTTAACGATCGCCAGTGGCTTCCCCGTGATTTTCGCCGCCGTGGATGGCGAGGAGGTCAAACTCTCCGGCGGCCAAACGCCGCCGTTCACCGCTGGTCAACACCGCGTGCTCATGGTCTTCGACACTGAGGGCAAGCACGCCTTCAGCCGGGAGTTCCCGCAAGCCCTACGGTTCACCGTCGAAGACCAGCCCGTCACCTGGCTGCCCGCTCCCGCCATTGAATGAAGCCCGTCTGCCTGCCCGATTCCCTTAAAACCCTGCTTGTCACCGGCGCGGCGGATGCCGCCGTGCCCGCGCTGACCGAGGAGTTGCTGGCCCGCGACCCGGTCCCCGTTACCGTCCTGCTCGCCCACGAATGGCGGGCGATTGAAAGCTGGATGGACGCGCTGGAGCTGTTTGCCAAGTGGAGCGGGCGCCCCGCACCCCGGCTGGAGCGCCTGCCCGACCTCGGAGGCCTGGAAGACGACGACCCGCGCGCCTTTGAACTGCGCTGCGACGTGATCGCCGCCCTCACCTCCCTGCGCGAAGCCGCCCCGCGCCAAAACCCGCTGGAGGAACCGGCCAGCCCCATCGTAATCGCGGCTACCCCCGCGGCGCTGCTCCAGGCCTGCCCCGACCCCAAGGCAATGGCCCGGGGCCAAATTAAGCTCCGGCCCGGCCAGCGCGTCTCTCTGACCGGCCTGGCCGAGCGGCTCGGCGCCGAGCTGGGCTACGACTCCGAAGCCATCTGCGAAACGCCGGGGCAGTTTTCCGTTCGCGGCGGATTGATCGACATTTACCCGCTCAACGCCACCGCCCCGCTGCGAATCGACTTCTTCGGGGACGAGATCGAGTCCATCCGCACCTTTGACCCGACCACCCAGCGCTCCGAGGAAACGGTGCCGAGCCTCGTCATCGCCTCGGCCCAGGCCGGACTCGACACGCACCGCAAGGGCACCTTGCTCGACTACCTGCCGGCCCGCGTCCGCTGGATACTGCGCCAGCCCGACAAGCTGGAGAGCGCCTTTGCCGACCTGTTCCAGATCCCGGAAAACATCGCCGCGCCCGCCCGCAGTTTCCAGACCGTGATCAAGCGCCGCGCCGGGCAGGACGACGAGTGGCTCGGCCTGACCGACGTGGAGGCCCGCCAGAACCTTTTTCCGGAAAGCACCCCCACCCGCGCCGTCGCCTCGGAGTCGCTGGAGGGCTACCGGACCTTTGCCGACACGGACAAGCTCGGCGTTGTCCGCCTGGAGGCCGGGAACACGTCCCGGGAAAAATTCCTTGCCCAAATCACCGACTGGCAGACCCAGGGCCACCGGGTGCATTTCGTTTGTCGCACCGAGGGCGAGGAAACCCGCCTGCGGGAAATTCTGGCCGAGTCGCCCACCGCGAAAAGGATCAAGGCCGACTTTTTACAAGGGAACCTGCCCGAAGGCTTCCGGCTGGCCGACGGCGAGGAAAAGCACGTCTATGCGACCGAATCCGAGATCGCGGGCCGCCAGCGGCTCTACGTCAGCCGCCGCCGCCGCAAGCTGCCCGAGCGCCAGCAGGTGGACCAGTTGCTGGACTTCTCGGAGCTGGCCAACGGCGACTACCTCGTGCACCTCCAGCACGGTGTCTGCATTTTCCGGGGCCTGCAACGGCTCAACACCGGGAGCAAGGAAGAGGAAGTCATCTCGCTGGAGTTTGACGAGGGGATCACCCTGCACGTGCGCCTGCACGAGAGCCACCTGCTCAGCCGCTATGTCGGCCTGACCAAGCGCTCTCCCAAACTTGGTCGCCTCGGCACTAACGCCTGGGACAAAACCCGCCGCGCCGCCGAACGCGCCACCCTCGACCTCGCCGCCCAATTACTCTCGCTCCAGGCCGAGCGCAATTCGCGGCCCGGCTACGCCTTTTCCTCCGACCAGCCCTGGCAGCACGCCTTTGAGGACGCCTTCCCTTTCCGCGAGACGCCCGATCAGCTCACCGCCATCGACCAGACCAAGGCCGACATGGAAAAGCCCTTGCCGATGGACCGCCTCATCTGCGGCGACGTCGGTTTCGGCAAAACCGAGGTGGCCCTGCGCGCCGCCATGAAGGCCGTGCTCGACGGCAAACAGGTCGCCGTCATGCTCCCGACCACGGTGCTGTGCCAGCAGATGTTCACCAACTTCAAGGAGCGCTTCGCCGACTACCCGATCGCGGTCGAAATGCTCAGCAGCTTCCGCACCGCCCGGCAACAGAGCGAAATCAAACGCCAGCTCAAGCAGGGCGACATCGACATCGTGGTCGGCACCCACAGCCTGCTCGGTAGTTCCGTAAAATTCCGCGACCTCGGACTGCTCGTGATCGACGAGGAGCACCGCTTCGGCGTGCGCCAGAAGGAGAAGCTCAAGATCATGCGGCACGACATCGACGTGCTCAGCATGAGCGCCACCCCCATCCCGCGCACCCTCTACTTCGCGCTGGTCGGAGCCCGCGAAATGAGCGTGATCGAGACGCCCCCACGCGACCGCCTGCCCATCCAGACCATTGTCAAAGCCTACGACCCCAAGCTGGTTCAGGAGGCCATCGAGTTCGAGGTCCGGCGCGGCGGCCAGGTCTTTTACCTCCACAACCGCGTCACCACCATCGACGTGGTGGCCCGCCGCCTGCAGGAGATGATGCCCGACCTGCGCATCGGCGTCGGCCACGGCCAGATGGAGCAAGGCGAACTGGAAAAGGTCATGACGCGCTTCGTGGCGGGCGAGTTCGACGTGCTCGTCTCCACCACCATTATCGAGTCCGGCCTCGATATCCCCAACTCCAACACCATCATCATCGAGGGGGCGGACCGCTTCGGGCTCTCGCAGCTTTACCAGCTCCGGGGGCGCGTCGGGCGCTTTAACCGCCAGGCCTACGCCTACCTCCTGCTCCACCGCCACACCCGTCTGCTCGACGTGGCCCGCAAGCGCCTCGGCGCGATCCGGCAGTTCAACCAGCTCGGGGCCGGGTTCCGCATCGCCATGCGCGACCTGGAGCTGCGCGGCGCGGGCAACATCCTCGGCGCCCAGCAGAGCGGCCACATCGCCGGGGTCGGGTTTGATTTATACTGCCAACTGCTGCGCCAGAGCGTGGCCCGGCTCAAGGGCGACAGCACCGCCGCCCTCATCCGCGCCAACGTACGGCTCGACTTCGTGCTCGTGGGCGAGTACCGCGACGGCGAGGACCCAGCCGAGACACCCGACCGCTTTCACGCGCTCAAGGCCGACGAGCTGGCCGATCAGCGCGGCGAAGTCGTCGAGGCCTTCATCCCCGTCAGCTACATCGGGGAGGCACGCCTGCGCATCGACTTCTACCGCCGCCTCGCCCTGGCTTCCAGCCTGGAGCAGATCTCCGAGGCCGCCGCCGAGATGAAGGACCGCTTCGGCCCCGTGCCCGCGAGCGTGGACTACCTGCTCAAAATGACGGAAATTCGCTGCCTGGCTGAACGAAAAGGCATCAGCCTCGTCGAAACAGAAGGGAACCGCCTCAAATGCCGCCTGGCGGGTTCGCGTGAACCGGCTTTTGTAAAAGTCGGTAACCGCTTTCCCCGCTTGACCGCGAAAAAACCGCTCCCTAAGTTGAACGAAATTAGAACATTTCTTAAAACCTGCCAGCTTACCTGACTGGCCTGTAACTTTCCCGGCACGATTGCCATTTCCCAACCGATGAAAATTTCCACCCTCACCCTTGGCGCCTGCCTCATGTTAACGGCGCTCGGGCTGCACGCGCAATTGATCGCCCCCCAAAAGAAGGAGTGGGACGTCCAGTTCACCAACGGCATCGCCGCTCAGGTCGAAGACAAGATCATCACCCTGGAGGAACTGCGTAAGGAGGTCACCCCGCTCATCCCGCAGATCCGGATGAATTCGCGTACGCGCACCGACTTCGATAAAAACATCGCCGTCGTCACCCGCGAAATCCTCCAGAACCTCGTGGACCGCATCCTCATCATCCGCGACTTCTACGACAAGGGTGCCCACATCCCCGACACTTACCTGCAAAAGGAGTTCGACGACTACATCACCAAGGAGTTCAACGGCGACCGCTCGGCCTTCCTTGAGTTCCTCCGCCTTCAGGGCAAGAGTGAGATGGACTTCCGCGACGAGTTGAAGGACGACATCATCGTCTCCTACATGCGCATGCAGTCCCTGCCATCGCAGACCGCCGTCAGCCCCCGCAAGATCGAGGAGTATTACCAGAAGAACAAGAGCCGCTACTTCGAGGAGGAAGGCGTCAACCTGGGCTTGATCATGCTCGTGCCCATCGCCGACGAAAACCCCGACCTGCTCAACCAGACCGCCAACGAGATCGTTCAGAAGCTCGAAGCGGGCGAGTCGTTCTCCGAACTGGCCAAGACCTACAGCCAGGACGACAAGCGGGACGAGGGCGGCGACTGGGGTTGGATCAGCCGCGACGACCTTATCCCGGCCCTGGCCGAACAGGCCTTCGCGCTTGAGGAGGGCCAGCACTCCCAGCCCATCGCGGTCGGCGACTACATTTACATCCTGGAGGTGAAGGAAAAACGCACCGCCGGGATCAAGGAGCTGGAAAAAGTCCGCGGCGAAATCGAACAGGAAATCACCGCGCAGCTCTCCCGCCAGGCCCAGCAACGCTGGATCGAACGCCTGCGCAAGAACGCCTATATCAAGTACTTCCTCAAGGAAGCCGGCGGCATGAAGAGCTCCCCCGGCACCATGCAGATGAAGCTCGGTGCCAACGAAAGCGACAGCTAAGCCGCACCTGTCCCCCCAGGCTTTTCGCCGCAATATTCGCGGGCTTACGCAGCCCGCACCCGCGGTGCGTGTCCGCACTCGACATTTTTGCTGCGCATCGTGTCAGCGATTACTGAAAACAGAGCCTCTGTTTTCAGTAATCGCTGAGCAAAGCATCAAAACTGGGCCAGCCAATGATGGTTTTGCCCTTTGTGGCAGGAAAGGCATGCAACGAAGGCACAAAAAACCGGCGTCGTTCACACTGACGCCGGTTGAAAAGAGATTTTGAAAAGGGACGCAAATCACGAGCAAAGCTGCTGCCGCCCGCAGGGTCTTATTCAAAAATCGGGTCGCCGCCAAAGAAGCGTTCGATTTCGGCTTCCGCCGCCTCGGGGCTGTCGGAGGCGTGGACGAGATTGAACATCTTGTCCGCACCCATATCGCCGCGGATGGTGCCAGCCGGGGCAGCTTTGGAGTCGGTCGGCCCGAGGATAGAACGCACACGGCTGATCGCTTCGGGTCCCTTCAGAATCATGGCGATCACGGGACGCGAGCTCATGAAGTTCTCAATTTCCGGGAAAAACGGCTTGTCCGCGATATGGGAGTAGTGCTCGCGCAGGACGGCCTGGTCCAGCTTCATCATTTTGCAGGCGACGATATCGAGATCCACCTTGGCGAAACGGTCCAGCACGATGCCCCAGAGCTTGCGCTCCATGCAGTCGGGTTTCAGAATAATCAGGGTCTTTTGCATAGTTTTACAATATGGCTATCCCGCCGTGTATGGGCAAAAGCAGGCCCCTTGACAAGCCCTTATGTCCTTTAAATACGCACCCTCGCCCAACTGTCACCGGAAGGAAACATTACTGGCGGATCAATAGACTCCGGCCAGGGCAGTCTCGTCGCGTAAATTTTCTGACTGAGTTCTTTAATATTCTTCGCAGGCTTTGCCTTGACCTTCGGCCCAACACTCCTCATACGTGTTCTCTTTCATTCGTGGGGCCGTAGCTCAGTTGGAAGAGCGCGTCGTTCGCAATGACGAGGTCGTCGGTTCGATCCCGATCGGCTCCACCATCACTTTTCGCCCTCCCTGCCCGGGAGGGCTTTTTTATGCCTTAATCGCAAGCGCCCATTGAGCATCCCTCTTGATTTCGATTGGTAATGTTCGGCATCTCTCGTTGGTTACCATTGGGGCTTCTCGCTGGTAACGATTGGGGTTTATGATGGTGACCATTTTGCTGGTGACAGAGCACTGATGTCGTCCTGATTGGTCATGTTTGGGAGGCGTGAGAGGACGTCGGGTTCGATGTTGTGGCGCTGGCAGAAGACGACGATGGAGTAGATGATGGCGGAGCGTTGGCCGGCCTCTGGGTGACCGATGAAGAATGTGGCCGAGACTTTTTCCTGGCGGTAAAGCGGCTGGTGCTGCACGTATTTGCTCAAAACGATCCAGGCCAACAGGCCCGCCGAGGCGTAGCTGCCGTTCATCAGCATCGTAAGCGCCGCCGGGGTGATCGCCAGCTTGCTCGAGTCGCTGCCGATCGGCCAGCTCAGCCGCCCCTGCTCGATGCGCTTGGCAAACACCCACACCCCTGTCCTGTCAAAGTACAGCAGTTTTAGGCGGTTGCGCGTCTTGTTCGAACAGCGCCCCGCCTTTGGGGTCTTCGCCCAAGTGATCCCGCGCCACCGCCCACAGCCCGTCACACTGCTTGCGCATGTCCGCCGGCTCCACCGCCGCGAAGACACGAAGCTGATGGGGCAGGCTCAGCATCGCAACGCCTTGACCAACGCCGCCAGCGACTGCGCATCGCCCCCGCGCAAGACCAGCCCGTCCGGCAAACACACCTCCTGCAAAGAGGCGGCACAGGTCGGCACCGTCACCTCATCGAAAAGAGGTTTAGACTCGCCGCCTCCACCTGCCTGACTGCGCTCGCGACGCTGCTTGAGCCAGTACACAAGCGTGTTATAGGCCACTCCCTCGCGCCGGGCAAAGCCCTTCCGCGTCAACCCGCTCCCATCGTAGCTCGCAAGCAAGCGATCACGGTAAGGTTAACGGAAGTGGCCTAAACTCAATCAGGATGCTTATCCCCTCCCGTCCGTGTGGCAACGGCCTCGTCGAGGTTCTGATGGCCGACCACGGTCCCGTCATCGAGTTCGTTTACGACTTGTGTTTTCAGATGCTGAAAGAGCCGAAAAATATCGCGCGTGCCGCCCCAGGTAAACCAAACCGCCGTAACCAGTGACATGACCACCGGGATGCCGATCCCGACCACGTGCCAGAACGTTTTCCAGGTCTCCACGGACCAGGGATCGAGCAGGTTCCAGGTGATCCCCACGGCGAAGATGGCGAACCAGATCACGCCCCACAGCAGCAGGCTCACGGCGATCCACTTGTCCCCACGGGTGAAGTTCTCGTCGATACCAACGGCGCGGGCCAGCAGGCCGCGGGGGCGATTGGGCGTGCTGGCACGGGTTTCGCCGACCTTTTCCCCCAGCTGCTCGTACGCCCCGCGGTGGAGCATCCGCTCCATATTGTAGTCCTCTTGGCACGTCAGCAGTGAGACCACCACATACACCCCGATGGCGATCAGGCTGGAGGAAAAGGAAATCTGCATCCCGTTGAGCGGAAAGTCCCCCTGGAGCACCGTGCGGGTAATGATCCCCCCCACACTCAGGGTCGACCCGGTGAGCAGGGCCGCCCAGGCGCCCGCCGTCGTTCCCTTTTTCCAGTAGAGCCCGCCGATGATGACGGCTCCGGCCCCGCCGACATAGATCGCCATCGTGATCGACCACCACATCACGATGAACTCCGTCTGCGGAAAGACCGCGCCGAAGATGAAGACAAACACCGCCACCGCCGCGATGGAGCGGCGCAACACCCGGATGTGCTGCTTCGGGCCGAAGGGCCGCTTGCGCAAAGGGACGAGCACATCCTGCACGAACAGACTCCCCCAGGAGTGCAGGTGGGTTGAGTCGCAGCCGAAGATGCCCATGATCAATATCGCGCAGAAGGCGCCCTTGACCCCGACGGGCAGCATGTGCGAAACTGCCAGCGGGATGCGCATCTGCGATTGCGACTGCTCTCCGGGGATGAGCGAGAGCTCGTGCATGACCTGCCGGGCCTGCTCGGCGAAGTCCGGGTGCAGCAGGTATGTCATCGCGCAGATGGCCAACAGGTACACCAGCGCCTGCTTCCCGTACTCGCGCCAGCGCCCCAGGATATTGCCCATGCGGTTCTCGTGCGGCGTCAGTCCGGCGGAGTTGTATGCGCTTTGGTTCTGCCAGGCCATCGTCCCGTACACGCTGGTAAAGGCTGCCATCAGGACGTACCAGAGGTTGAAGTCCTCCAGGCTCATCGAGTCGAAGGGGTTCAGCAGCGAGTGACCGGCGGGCCGGTCTGCCAGCACGTCCGTAATCTCCGACCAACTGAACATGTAAATCAGGCTGCCGATGATGAGCAGGTAGAGTACCTGCGAGAGCATGCCCTCGATACAGTCCGTCACCATGACCGTGATCTGTCCCCCGGCCAAGGTCAGAAACAATGTGATGGACAATAGCAACGCCATCACCAGCAGGTGCGTTCCGACCTCAAGCCCCATGAAAGGCATCACCGGCGGCAGTCCCACGTACGTCGTGATAAACCTTGCTCCGATCACCGGGATGATTCCGAAATTGATCAGCCCGGCAAAAAAGCCCAAAAAACCGGTAAAAACCCGGAAGCGCTTGCTATAACGGATTTCAAAAAACTGGGCCAGCGTCATCGCCCGCGTCTCGCGGTAGCGGTACACGACAAAGCCTGTCGTCGCCACCAGCAGGCCCACCGGGATGTTGATCCACTGCCACCAGGTCCAGGTAAAGCCCGCCCGGGCAATGACCTCGAAGCTCGCGGCGAAAACGACGGCCCCGGCCTGCATCTCACCCTTGGAGACAGCCAGCAGATAACGGCCCGCCACACGCCCGCCGGACATGAAGTCCGCCACACTGCGCATGTAACGTTGGGTAAAAATGCCAATCCCCAAAACAATCAACAAGGAGATGGTAACAAAAATCCAATCAATCGTGTGCATCGCTTACTTTCCATACCCCGGACGCGCCCCTGAACGGGAAATGCATCCAAGGTATTTAAATAATTTAAGTCATTTTATCTTATTAATATCATCCATGGCGACGAAATCGTCTCTGCGCCCGCAATGAGATCAAGCTAACAGGCTGCGACAGGGATATCTTCCAGCAAAACGCCGTCTGAGATCAGCGCACGCTGGAGCCGCTCGATCTCCACGCGGTTGAGGTCGCCGCCGTTCTCGAGACTGAGGGCCGCGGCGGTACCGACCCCCTGCCCCATCATCATGCAGTGCGTTTGGAGGCGCACCGAGGCATGCCCTTCGTGGGTAGAGGAGGCACAGCGTCCGGCCACGGCGAGGTTTTCAAAGCGGTCGTTCAGGCACATCCCAAAGGGGACGTGATAGCTCTTGCCAGCGGGCACATGGTGCGAGTGGTCGCCCTCGGACCAGGTCGTGTAGCCGGTGCCCTTGGGGTCGTGGATATCGATCATCCACACACCGTGGCCGATCGCGTCGGGCTGTTTCCGGGCACCGAGTACCATCTCGCGATCGAGGGTGGAGCGGCCCTGGATGCGGCGGCTCTCGCGCACACCCAGGCACGCCGCCGTCTGCTCAATCTGTGCGTGCGCATAGCCGGGGATGCACGCACGCCATCGCTCAAGGTAGCGCGGCAGAAAGGCCCGCGCACGCATCATCATGTGGGTGAGTTCCTCCTCGTCCACGGGGTTCCCAGCCGCCGGTGCGATGTTAAAGGGATAGTGGTTGCCCGCGTGCCCGGCGAGGTTGATCTCGAGCACCTTGTTGTTAAAAGGCGGGAAGCGCCCCTGCGCCGCCTCCAGCTCCATGTGCCGGACCTCACGCGCGATCCGAACCGGGTCGGCGCGGCGGTTCGCCTCCACGTCCACCCCCTCCAGCGTGAACATCAGCGTGGCCCCCTGCACACAGCCATCTTCCGGACGTCCATAGTGGTAAGGCACGCCGGCGTTGGCCGCGATGTCGCCGTCGCCGCTGGCATCGACAAAGACTTGCCCGAGCACGGCTCGCCGGCCGCGCTTGGTATCGACGAGCACGGCCTGTACGCGTCCTGCCTCGACCACGGTCTCCACCGGCATGACATTGCAGACGACACGCACCCCCGCTTCACGCAAGGCGGATTCAAAAACGAGCCGCATCACCTCGGGGTCAAACCAGTGGGTGTCCGGACGGTCGGGAAAATCTTCATAGCGGTGCACGCCCTCGCCCCCGCGCTCGATCATCTCCTGTACCAGTCCGAAGATGACCTGCCGGGTGCAGTCGCTGGTGTGCCAGATATTGACGAGCCCGTTCGTGGCCATGCCGCCGACCGTCGGCATCTTCTCCAGCAGGAGGACATCTGCGCCGTGGCGCGCCGCCGAGATGGCCGCAGTGATACCGGCGACGCCTCCGCCGCAGACAACGACATCGGCCTGCGTCCAAACCGGGACACGCGAGGCAGGGATATTCAGATGTTTCATAGGGACACTTTTCATGGATTCAGGGAGCGAGACCGCGGTTTCCGTCGTGCGTGGGCTGTTCCTGCACCGTCACTTCATCCCCCCTCAATGACCTCGCCACCCGAACCCCATGCGCAGCCGTCATGCTCGGACGGATACATCATAAAACGGTTCAGCGGTAATGGCACAGGGGTATCACGCGGAAATGAGGTTAAAGAACGCGACCGACGGCCGTTCACGCATCATAATCTTCCATCCTGCTCCGCTCTAGTCTGCACCCATCGGGCTTTTAGTCGGATTTCAACATCCATTGAGCATTTACCGGTATCCCCTCCCGGCAACGGGTGCGTCGCCCTGCGCCCCCGACACACGCGCATAGAGGGGCTCCCCGCGAGGCCTCCTCACCGTCCATGCTCAGTACAGCCCAGGCGACGACAAGGGGGGCCTAGAGGCTGTTGACGTGGCTCAGCAAGGGAGTGGAGAGGCTCAGGCTGACGGGCGGCTCTCCGGCCCGGCAGTGCTCGCGGAAGGCATTCGGGGTCATGCCGACGAAATGCCGAAAAACCTTGCCGAAGTGACTCTGGTCCTGAAACCCGACGAAATAGCAGATCTCTCCCACACTGAAACGGTCCATGATCAGGAGCTGAATGGCGTGGTCAATACGCACACGCTTGATGTACTCAGCCAGGCCGAAGCCGACGTTTTCCTTAAACGTCCGGCTGAGGTAGGTCGGGTGGCACTTGAGGCTCTGCGCGATCCCCTCCACCGAGAGCTCATCCTCGTAGTGCCGGTGCACATGGCGCATGGCCGACTGCACGAGCGGGGAGAAGGAATGGTGGTTGTTGAGAAACTGCGTGTTCATCTCCGTGCGGTAGCGCGACAGGGGCAGCCCGCTGGCCTTGACCGTACTGAGGGTGAAATCACAGACCAGTCGCAGTCTTTCCCGATAAACCGGCACACTCTCGGGCGTAATCTCCGGCAGGTGGTTAAGCTCGTGAAGGTAGGCGTCGGGAGAGAACTGCCGGCGCTGGCAATACTTCATAATCCGGCGGCGGGCCAGCTCACGGGTCCCCCGGAGCAGCACGGAGCCGTAGTAAAAGACGCCCATCAGCCGGTCGCAGAAAAACAGGGGCTCGACCATATCGGTGACGCCCAGGTGGCACTGGCCGACGAAGCCCTGCCCACGCTTACGCGCCAGCGTGTTGGTCAGGATTTTGTTCTTGATGCAGTCGGCGTGGCTTTGGCGCGTATGCCGGGCCTGATTGCAGAACGCGCAGTTATGCATCCGGAAGCGCGAGGTCAGGCGCAGTTCCGGGATGTCGAATGTGATCCCGGTGAGGTCCTCGAAATTAAGCCGGAGCACCCCGGCATCCTCGACGAGCACACAGAGCCGCTCCAGCAGGGACTCTCCCGCAGCCAACTTGGACTGGCGTTTATCGGTGGTATCTGAGGTCGGACTCACAGCAAGCAGAGACTAATAAGGGGAAATTTACAGACTATCTGAATCGGGGTGGCCGGTGTAAAGTCTAAAGGCATGCCGCAGCACAAGCAGAGCCTGAAGACTGACGTTCTCGTCGCCGGCGGAGGCTGTGCCGGCTTGGCCGCCGCCCTCGCCGCCGCCCGTAAAGGTTGCGACGTGATTTTGGTCGAGCGAGCGCCTTTCGCGGGGGGGATTGTCACCGCCGTGGGTCTGCCCTACCTCGACGGGCTTGTCGATCCGGACAGCGGCGCGATCGTCACGCGTGGCATCCCCGTGGAAATACTCAGCCGCATGGGGGGCTGCGCCCCCGACGCGCAACGGGCGACGGACATATCCCCCCGCTTACGCGAAGAGCACTCCCCAGCCGCCGTGCTGATCCCCAGCACCGAGCAGTTCAAGCGAGTGGCCGATGCCATGCTGACCGAATGTGGCCCGCGTCTGCGCATCCTCTACACCGGCACGGTCTGTGACGCAACCGTGCGCGAAGGCCGTATTGCCCGTGTATCCGTCGCCGCCAAGACTGGGCTGTATCCGATTGAGGCGCGGAGCTATATCGACGCCACGGGGGACGCCGACCTGGCCTGGCTCGCGGAGTGCGCGGTGGAAAAATCCACGCCGCTGATGCCAATGACCCTGCACTTTCGCATCGGCAACGTACACCCCCACCCCAGCATGAAAGCGCAGATGCAGACTGTCTGTGAGCAGGCGGCCCGGTCCGGGGAACTCAAGGCCTTTTACGGCCCGCACTTCGAGTGCCACTACGCCCCGGACGAGATCGACGTGCATGCCATTCGCATCAACGGCGATGCCAGCGATGCTTTTGACCTCAGCCGGGCCGAGATCGAAGGTCGCCGCGACAGTTGGCTCATGTTTGAGCGCTGGAAAAAAGACGTCCCCGGTTTCGAGGATGCGTACTTCGTCACCTCCGGTCCCTTCATCGGTGTGCGCGAAACCCGGCGCCTGCAAGGCCGCTACCGTCTGCACGAGGACGATATCCTCGGGCACACCGTTTTCGACGATGCCGTGGCGACGGGCACCTGGTACATGGACGTGCATCCAAACTCCGCCACCCCCGGCGATTTCCAGGACTACAAGCCCTACTGGCCGGGCCCCTACCAGATCCCCTACCGCAGCCTGCTTCCAATTGAAGTCAACAATCTTCTGGTCGCCGGGCGCTGCCACTCCGCCACCCGCCAGGCGGCGGCCTCCAGCCGTGTTACCGCCACCGCCATGTCCATGGGGCAAGCTGCCGGGCACGCCGCAGCCCTCGCCCAGAGTCGCCGCCAAGACGTCGGTGACCTGCACGGGGAGACCGTGGGTAACGCGCTTGCCGAGAACGGCGCGGGCATCTACATTCCGGAGCGCCGCCCCGCCGGCACCCGTTAGAAAACGACCAGCCAAGCCCGTCCGTTACCGCCTATGCGCCCCGACGCCCCGAACATCCTTTTCATCACCTGTGACCAACTGCGCAGGGACGCGCTCGGCTGCTACGGCAACCCGGTCATCCGCACGCCCAACATCGACCGCCTGGCGGCGCAGTCGATCCAGCTCGACGACATGCACGTGGCCTGCCCCGTCTGCGCGCCCAACCGCGCCAGTTGGGCTACCGGGCGCATGCCCTCGGCCCACGGGTTGAAAGCCAACGGCACGGTTCTGCCTCTGCACGAGTTGACCTTTATGGAGGTCCTGCGGCGCAACGGCTACCACACGGGCGCGGCGGGCAAACTCCACTTTCGCCCCCAGTGGAACTACCGCCCCGGCGACAAGGCTGGCGTGCTCAAAGCCGCCTCGGGCGAAGGTGCCGCCGATCCGCAGCCGCCCCTGTGGGAGCTGCCGTTCTACGGGCTGGAGAGCTGCATGCTCGTCGAGGATCATAACGCAGGCCCCTACGGCGAAATGCTCCGCGCCCACGGCTTCGACCCTTGGGAGGATCCGCACAGCTTCACCTACCCGCAGCACACCACCCGGCAGTCCCGTTACCCCGCTCACCTGAGCAAGACGAGCTGGATCACAGATCGCTCGCTGGAGTTTCTGGATCGGCAGGACGCAGTCCGTCCGTTTTTCCTGTGGACCTCGTACGTCCACCCGCATCATCCCTTCGTCGTGCCCGCGCCCTTTGACACGCTCTACGATCCGGCCGAGATGCCGCTGCCACAGTGGCGCCCGGGCATGGACGCGGACTTCCCCGAGCGCTACCGGCGTAAGTATCTCGCCGAAGGCGCCTCACACGAGGCCATCGGCATGCACAAGCTCAGCGACGAAGACTGGCAGCGCATCAAGGCCTACTATTACGGCATGATCAGCCACATCGATGAGCAGGTCGGCCGTTTGCTCGATTGGCTGAAGGAGCATGACCAACTCGAGCGCACCTTGGTCGTTTTCTCTTCCGACCATGGAGAGCTTTTGGGCGACTACCACCTGCTATTCAAGGCCACTCATCACGGCTGCGTCACCTCCGTGCCCTGCCTGTGGAAACTGCCCGGCGCGCCCGCCAGCAACCGCCGGCTTGAGGCCTTGGGCAGCTGCACCGACCTGATGCCGACCCTGCTCGACCTCGCGGGCATGGACATCCCGGAGGGCGTGCAGGGGCGCAGCCTGCGCCCGCTCTTCGCAGACGGCAGCGCGCCGACACGCGAGGAACTTCTGATCGAGGACCAGACCCACCTGCGCACCCTGCTGACCCGACGCTGGCGCTTCACCTGGCACGGCCACGGCGAGCGCGGAGAGCTATTCGACCGCCAGAGCGACCCCCACGAACTGCACAATCGCTGGGACGACCCGGAGCACGCAGCCACCCGCCGCGAGCTGACCGCCCGCCTCATGGACACCCTCATCGCCAATCTCGACCCCCTCCCGCCCAAGACCGCCTTATGCTGACCCGCTTACACGTCGCCTGCTTTTTCCTGGCCCTGCTCACACCTGCTTTCGAGCCTCTGTATGCTTCGAGCGAGGCCGATGAAGCCCGCATCCGCCACCATAGCTTCACCAGCCGGGCGCTGGACAAAAGCATGGCCTACACGGCCATCGTCCCGGAGGGCTATGACGAGAGCCGCGGCGATTGGCCCGTCCTCTTTTTCCTCCACGGACTGGGCCGTAACGAAAACAGCCTGACCGATGACCCCACCTGCCGCCAGTTACTGTTGAGGCAACCCTACGTGATCATCCTTCCGCGCGGTGAAGGTGGCTGGTACATCAACTCCCCTGTCAATCCCGCGGCTCGTTACGCCGACTACCTGGACGAGGTGTTTAAACGTACGGCGAAGGATTACCGCCTCTCCACCGATCCGGCCCGGCGCGGCATCGGCGGCTGGTCAGCGGGCGGCTACGGCAGTGTGCAGACCGTGCTGCGGCATCCGGGTGCATTCACCGCACTGGCCACGATCATCGGTGTGGTCGATTACCCGCGCGAAGACACGCCGGAAAATCCGCTCAAGTTCGCTGTCATCACCGGCGTGTTCGGGACAGACCCGGAGCTTTGGCAAGCATACAACCCTCTGCTTAGTGCGAAGGAGCTCCAGAACGTCGATGTGCTTGTCGTGATCGGCGACCGCGCCTTTGACCGGGAGATGAACGAGCGCTTTGTCGCCGAGCTGGAGGCCGCGGATGTTCCTGTGACGGTCGCCCACGTCCCCCCAGGGCACACCTTCGCCGCCATTGAGCAGGGGCTTCCCTACGTGCTGAACTTCATGCGCGCGCACATCACGGCGGATCGCAATTAGCAACTCATCCCCTTTCGCCTTAGAAATGAGAGGTTTACTTTTATCCACAGATGACACAGATGGGCACAGATTTTTCTGCGTAAAATAATCCGCGTTCATCCGTGGCTAAATAATCACCTCAAAGCAGAGAAGAAGGGGTATCACATCAAGCAGCCCGCCCCCCGTTCTGGGCTGAGCGCAGCCCCTTTCTGACCCAGGAGGGGGCCCAGCCGAACGGCCAGCCGCTCCGCGATCACCGCCTGCCCCAGGTCCGTGGGGTGCAGCAGGTCGGCCTTCAGCAACGACAGCTCGGGCAGTAGCTCTCGGCCCTCGATCAGCACGACGCCCTCAGCGTCAAACTCACGCGCGAGTCCGTGCAGACAGGCATTGTAGGCCAGCTCGCGACGCCCCAGCTCGGGCTCGGCACCGGGCAGGCAAGCACCGTTCGGCAGGATCGTGATCAGCACCACGGGCTTTCCCCTGCCCGCCGTCACGCATGTTTCAATAAACGCACGGCTGCGCCGGGCGAACTCGTCTGCGCCGAAGTGGCCGCGCATGTTGATGCCCAGTTCGAGCGTCAACAGGCCCCAGTGGCAGTTTTCGCAGAAGCACCGCGCCAGCGCAGGCTCGGCGAAGCATCCTCCGCTCAGCCCCTTGTTTTGTACATCGACAGCAAGCCGTCGCCCAGCCTGCGCCGGATAGCCGGCCAACGAGGAATGGGTGATGGACGATCCGTAGGCCAACCATTGCCAGGCAGGCTTTTCGGCGGCGACCGGGGGGCGAACCTCGCCCCCAAGACTGTCGAAATCATGCAGGACGATGCGGGCTCGCCCGAAGATCACGCGCCAGAGCGACGCGGCAAAAACGCGCCCGCTGATCTTCTCGGCCTCGCGCAGTTGCCCGACGCGTTCTTCCTCCACCAACTCCAACGTCTGAACCGTTCCCGCCCTCAACAGGCAGGAGCGGACGAAATAATCCCCCCGGTACAGATGGACCTCTGTGTCGGCCTCGAGCGACTGGAGGCGCAGGTGGACCCGAGCGTCATGGGCCACAAAACGCAGCTCACCGCCGGTGGCCTCTTCGGCGGCGGCCCGTCCGTTATCGGTCAGGTAATGGCGGACGGAAGCGGGCAGGCGCGGCAGCAACCAACCCCCGAAAGGCCAGGGCTCCGGAAAAAGATTATGAAACTCGCAACATCCGAAAAAGTCCATCAGCGCGTACGCGGCAGCTTCAGCAGCGCCGGCCCCTGGTCGATATGGATGCGGCTTTTGCCCGCGCCCTCGGTCACCGGCAGCCTCGCCCCGGAGAAGAGTTCACGCGCCTGGGAATAGCTGCCATCAAGCTCGACCGTGACATCGCTCGACCACGGATCGACAAAGACGTAGAGAAACTCTTCCGACTCGCGCAGCGCAGCCTGGCGCGGGCTCAACTCGCCCTCTGCCGACAGATAGCGCACACGCGGCGCATCCGCGGCGGCAAGTTTTTCTCCAATATCCTTGAGCGCAGGCGAGAGTGCTAACGCGGCCCAGTTAAAGGGCCAGGCGGCCGACTTCACCGTCATCCCCTTGCGCAGGACGCGCAGGGCCTCGGCATCGAAACGCTGTACATGCGGGTTGTTCTTCAGCCAAGCCAAGTCCGCCTGCGAACGCGTCCGCCCATAGCGGTCGTAGCGGGCAAAGTCCGGCGGCACGAGCAGGGTTCCTCCGCGCTGGACAAAGTCCTTGGCCGAGGCCAACGCACGATCATCCACGGCCACGACACCGGGCGCAAAGAGCACCTGAACCTGCGCCGGGACGCCCTCACGCAGCTGGCGGTCGGCATAGACATCGTAGAGCCGCTGCAGGCGCGTCAGCGCGGCCACCCCGACCTGCACCTCCTGCAGGTACGACTCGGGCGAGCCGCTGAGCGCATCGTTGAGGTAGAGCGTGTCGAGCGAGTACCACAAGGCCACCCCGTCGCTGACCGGGGACGACGCGTGCTGGAGGTCCTCGTCATCCATCGCACGGATGACCTCAAAGATCTTTTCCGAGCCGCGGGCGGGCACATCATGCACATCGCCGAAAAGCCAGAAGGATGTGCCGCTGGCCCCGAAGGCGAAACAATACATGGCCACAAATTGACCGGCCTGCGGGTCCAAATAGTTCGTCTCGTGGATAAAGAATTCGCGCCCGTTGGCCGCCCCGCGCAGGATGCCCATGTACGCCTGGAGGAAGTCGAGCACGTAGAAGTCGATCCCGAGCGCGTCGAGACCATCGGAGGTCGTCCAGGCGAACAGGCCCGTGTCGGCGGCGTTGAAAAGGTAATTGTTGATACAGTGGCCGACCACGGCGTTGGTCGTGACGGGCGCTTGCACACCGCCAGCCTTGAGGGCGCGCATGTTCTCGACGAGGAAGTCATTCACGGTCCAGGCCCAGAACTCGGCCCAGTCGG